>DASTIZ010000149.1:0-22046 GCA_035717045.1 Chitinophagaceae bacterium | reverse complement strand
AATCCGGATATACGATATAGCGAGGCTCTCAAAAGAGGGAATAAACAAGAAGCGATTATGAAGGAAATAATGATTGAAGAAGGTATCAGCGAAAGATGGAATGATGATAAATTACATGACAGGATTATCGCTATAATAAATGGTCAGGAATTAACCTCAAGCCGGTAGTTACCGGTTCGAGACTTAAACATAAAACTGCAAACTGTATTTTTGCCGCATGACCCGTCAGCAACTCGTTGAACAGATTTTTAAGAAGCAATCGTATCTCTGCGTTGGCCTGGATTCGGATATTACTAAGATCCCGAAGCATCTGCTGTCGCAACCTGATCCAATTCTCTCCTTTAACAAAGCCATTATTGATGCCACAAAAGATCTCTGCGTTGCGTATAAGATCAATACGGCGTTTTATGAGGCGATGGGAGTGAAGGGGTGGCAGGCTATGGAAAGAACGGTGAAGTATATCGGAGACCATCATTTTAAAATCGCGGATGCTAAACGCGGCGATATCGGAAATACTTCTGATCAGTATGCCAAAGCTTTTTTTGATACACTACCATTCGATGCCATCACAGTTGCTCCTTACATGGGAGTGGACAGCGTGCAGCCGTTCCTGAAATTCTATGGCAAATGGGCAATCGTACTGGCCCTTACTTCAAATAGAGGCGCACATGATTTTGAGCTGAAAAAGATGGCCCGCGAAGATACAAGGTATGGTGTTGATGAATTCCTGTATGAGAGAGTGTTAAAAACGTTTTCTACCTGGGGCTCTGAAGAAAATCTGATGTTTGTCATCGGTGCGACCCATCCCGAGGAATTCGCTCATGTAAGAAAAATGACTCCGCACCATTTCTATCTCGTGCCGGGTGTGGGTGCACAAGGAGGAAGCCTCAGAGAGATCTCTGAAAAAGCATTGACAAAGGATTGCGGCATTTTAGTAAATACAAGCCGTGCGATTATTTATGCAAGCGAAAAAGAAGATTTTGCGGAAGAGGCAAGAGCGATTGCCCTTCAATATCAATTTGAGATGAAGGGGTACCTGGATTCTATTTAAAAATATATTTTCCCTTCATCGTCCACCATGGATAATATTTCATAATCAATCGCCCGGTGATGACCGCACTGTCTGTTTTTACAAAGTTTTCTACTTCCGTTGAATCCGCACAGTTCATCAAAAATATCCCACGCAGATCGTCTTCGATTCCAACTGGCCCGGCCATGATCAACTTTCCTTCTTTAGCAAGACGATTGATGTTTGCCATATGTGCAGCCTGTATTTTTACTGCGCTAACACTGTCCTGGTTTCGATTTGGGCCTTTTTGTAATAACACAAGCCAATAGCGTTTCATTTCACCTGCTGAAACTGTACTGTCGTTATTAATGTCATACTTCTCAGGTTGTGTTGTCGACGAGGTGGGGGACGATTTATCGGTGCTGCATGAAATTGTGATCCACGCAACAGTTAGGATGAATAAGACAGGTCTCATGTAAAAGTTTTTCTCAAGATAAATTTTTCAAGCAAAGGCACAAAAAGCCAACTATACATTCATTCTTCAAACCCCTAACTTTGTGCGGCCTAAAATCTGGAATCTAAAACCGTAAATCTAAAATTCTGACATGGCTGCCCGTACTGATGTTTTTCAAAGCCCGGATTACTATTTGGTAGATGAATTGTTGACTGAAGAACAAAAACATATTCGTGAAGCAGTCAGAAATTATGTGAAGAAGGAGATATCTCCGATTATAGAAGACTATGCGCAACGGGCAGAGTTTCCCCAACAGATCATAAAACAGTTAGGTGATCTTGGTTGTTTTGGGCCAACAATACCGACTGAATATGGAGGTGGCGGGCTGGATTATGTTTCTTATGGATTGATGATGCAGGAGCTCGAGCGCGGTGATAGTGGCGTCCGTTCAACGGCGTCGGTGCAGGGATCATTGGTCATGTTCCCGATTTATCAATATGGAAGCGAAGCGCAACGAAGGAAGTTTTTACCAAAACTCGCAAGCGGTGAATGGCTGGGGTGTTTTGGATTGACAGAGCCTGATCATGGCAGCGATCCATCCGGAATGCATTCAAATTTTAAAGATGCCGGTGATCATGTAATATTGAATGGTTCAAAGATGTGGATCAGTAATGCACCGTATGCGCAGGTGGCTGTTGCCTGGGCGAAAGATGAAGCTGGAGAGATACATGGGTTGATCATCGAAAGAGGAATGGAGGGATTTAGTACACCGACAACCCACGGTAAGTGGAGTTTGCGGGCATCAGCAACCGGTGAATTGGTCTTTGACAATGTAAAAGTGCCCAAAGAAAATATTTTTCCAAACGTAAAAGGATTGAAGGGTCCATTAGGTTGTCTGACAAAGGCTCGTTATGGCATAGCATGGGGAGTGATCGGCGCCGCGATGGATTGTTATGATACGGCACTTCGGTATTCAAAAGAAAGAGAACAATTCGGTAAGCCTATAGGATCATTTCAGCTGCAACAAAAGAAACTGGCGGAGATGATCACCGAGATTACAAAAGCACAATTATTGAACTGGAGATTGGGAGCGTTGATGAGTGAAAATCGTGCCACACCGCAGCAGGTGAGCATGGCTAAAAGGAATTCATGCGAAGTGGCAACAAATATTTGTCGTGATGCACGACAAATGTTAGGCGGAATGGGCATCACGGGTGAGTATCCCGTTATGCGTCATATGATGAACCTGGAAAGTGTAATCACGTATGAGGGTACACATGATATTCATTTGCTGATCACAGGGATGGATGTGACGGGGATAAATGCGTTTAAGTAAGAAGGATGAAGTCAGAAGTATGAAGCCTGCATCATACTTCTGACTTCCGACTTCAGATCAAATATGAAAATCTTCCTTATAGGATTTATGGGCTCCGGCAAAACTTTCTGGGGGCGCAAACTGAGTGAAAAACTCAGGCTGCCGTTTTTTGATCTCGATGAGCAGATCGAATCCAATGAAGGTAAACCCATAAGCCAGATATTTGCTGAAGAGGGAGAGGAGTATTTTCGGTTAGTTGAAAAGGACACCTTGCACATTATCAGCGAAAGCCATGATTCATTTATCATGGCAACCGGGGGCGGCACTCCCTGTTACTTTAAAAATATAGACTTCATGAACAAGTCGGGTACGACTGTATGGATCAATACTCCCGTTGATCTGCTTCATGAAAGATTATTAAAAGACAAGGTTCAACGTCCGTTGATCAAAAACCTTAACGATGCGCAACTGAAGGGCTTTATCATCAAAAAATTCTCCGACCGCAAGATTTATTACGAGCAAGCTGAAATGGTGGTGGAAGAAAATGAAAAAAGTATTGAGAAAATCGTAGAAAAATTATTCCATGCATAAAAGATTTGTAACGATCGGTGCAACGCTCGGTGCTATTGCCGTTGCATTGGGTGCCTTTGGTGCCCATGGGCTAAAAAAGATCGTAGATGCCGAAACGGTACAAACTTTTCAAACCGGCGTACAGTACCAGATGTATCATTCACTTGCCCTCTTATTGACCGGCTTACTTTATGAGAAGTATTCACAAAAGATGACAAGGATCGCAGGAATATTGTTTATTATCGGCATCCTTCTTTTTTCAGGGTCCCTGTATCTGATTGCTGCAGGCAGAGCCGGGGGCTCGCACTCCCTGGATAAGGCCGGGATCATAACTCCCTTCGGAGGGGTGTCTTTTATTGCAGGGTGGATGTTTATGTTGATCGCAACTATCAAACACAGATAGGTCGATTTGTTTTAGTGGCAAGGCAAACGTTGTGTCAGCGAATAAGCATTATAAGGGGAGATTAAGAATGGTTTCAGTTCCTCCGTTATTCATGATCCTGTAGTTACCGCCAATTCCTTTCATTCTTCTTTCAATATTTTTCAGGCCATTGCCAAAGCGACGGATTTTATCCGGATCGATGCCGACACCATTGTCGGTAATATCTATTTTCAATTCCCCGTTTGTGCTGATATTGATATTCACTTTGTTCCCGCGGGAATGCTTCAGGGTATTGTTCAGAGTTTCTTTCACGCATAAAAAGATATTGCGTCGTTTGTCACCACTTAGCTCTTTATAAGGAATGGTCTCAGGCATATTTACCCTGCAATCGACAGGTGTATTATCAAAAAACTCGATCGCATAGGCCCTGATGTAGGATATCAGGCTGTCAAGAGTATCATTGCTGCTGTTCATACTCCAGATAATGGCGTTCATTTTGTTCAGCACTTCGTTTGCAGAATTGGAGATTTTTTCAATTTCGACAGGTATATTTTCTTTCATTTTGTTTTTGGCGATCTCGCTCATCAGCCGGATCGTCGTCATTCCAGATCCGAGTTCATCGTGTATATCTGCTGAGATCCTTTCTCTTTCTTCCTGGTGAGCCTGCATGACGGCCACTTGTTTTTCCAATTCCTTTCTTTCATTCTCGGTTTTTAGTCTTTCTCTTTCTTTTGTTTGTTCAATTAATTGTGTCCTGTTTTTATAGGTCAGGCCCATCAGGAAAAAAATAAGTTCAATCAGCAGGCCACATTCATAAAGCACCAGGGCATCACCAAATATTCCCGGGAATTTGATCGATTGGCCACGCAACACGACAACCAGTGATAAGAGCGCAAAAAACAGGTACAGCAGGTTTCCCCAGAATAGATAGCGTAGCAGTTTGTGATGCCAGTTCCTGGCTGCATATACCAGGAAGATGACCATCATTATAAGCAAAACGTTCTTTGTGAAATAATTTTCCAACGCATTTTCCCAGAAATAATTGATCGTGCTGTAATGAAGAAAAGAATAGATCACGATCACAACCGGAAGAAGAATGATGCCACTCATGTATAATTTATGCAGGAATGGAAAATCTCTCTTTGTTTCCAGGAACCGGATCATAAAAAGCATAAAGAACCAGATACCGAGGCACTGCAACACAAAGTCCAAATAAGCCTCAAAGAAAAAATTGTTTTCATGAGAGCGACTATAATAAAACTGTTTTGTAAAAAGCATGAAACCGAGGAAAAAAGCATACGCGGCATAATAAAGGAATTCCCTGTTTCCACCCTGGAGAAAATTAGCAAGAGAGAAAAGAACCATCATTAACAGCAAACCACAAAAGATATACGTAAAAACTGTGATATCTTTTTTTTGCCGTTGCAATTCAAGTGAAAAAGGCTTTATATAATCCGGATTGACCAGTGTTGGCTTGAACGTATTGTTATATGTCCTGAGTGGATAGCATTCGGCCAGTATGGACAAGGTATCGTTTGGCAACATATTGAAAAGGCGAAATGAGATGCTGTCTTCAATTTGCGGAGCAATCGGGGATAGTTGAATTGCTTTGCCATTTTCAATCGTATACAACATGACATTTCTAAAATGCAATCCGGGAAAAAAATACAAACTGTCCGGCTCGCCCGTATTGTTGATCACCTTAAATCGGGCGATTAGTTTTCTTGAAACATTCGCGGCAGGGATCATAAAGCTCTTTTCCTGTGCGGCCAATGGCAACTGATCGCTGTATCCTGACGTCAAATCGAAATCTGCGGGCAGGAAAGCGAATGAAAATTTTTCAAGTGGGAGAAATTGCGACTGGTGATCAACCTTGATTCCGGGTTCGGGAGTCTGACCATAAGAAATGTTTAAACTGGCTATAAAAGCGACCAGCTGCAGGAGGAAGGTCGTTATTCGGGAATGGTTGTTTTTGCCGGTTAGAAATGGTACCATCGTAAGCAGTCTTATCAAATATAATCATTGCCCTTAGCAGTTTTATTTTTTAGAGAAAAATTGTGGAGATGTTGAAAACCTTGATAGCGAGAGATAAAAACCTTCTCATTATCTTTGTTTTATGGCCAAGAAGCTGAGAGGCAAATCCACTAAGCATCCTGTGGACAAACCTGGAAAAACCAAGTCGGACCTGAAAGCTGACAAAGAGGAGAAGATCAACCTCAATGAGATTGCCCGTGATGAACGGACCTGGAAGATCGTTGGGTTTATCTTTCTTTTTATTGCATTCTTTCTTTTCATCTCTTTTATCTCTTATTTTTTTACCTGGGAAAATGATCAGAGTGAGATCAGGAAGATTTCCTTATTTGGTGATAACGCAAATATTCATAATCTCCTGGGCGCTTTGGGCGCATTAATTTCCCACTTTTTTATTTATAAAGGTTTTGGAATTGCATCGTTGCTTATTTGCACATTCTTTTTTGTAGTGGGAGTTAATTTACTATTTAGAAAAAAAGTCTGGTCTGTTTGGAGAAATCTTCGTTATGTAACCATTGGGATGTTAGTATTGTCAGTTTGTCTTGCTTTTGTATTTGTAAACAGCCAATTTTCGTATGGCGGCTCTGTTGGTAAAATGATCGTTGATTGGCTGGAAAAGCTGCTTGGGACGGTTGGAACCGGGGCCTTGTTAGTTGTAATGGCTATGGGCTATATCATCTGGCAATTCAATCCCGTTTTCAATGTGCCACGAAGAAAGAAGGAAGAGATTATCCCAGATGCTGAAAAAGAAAGTGAGCTGGCAGGGGAAAAAGACTTGACTCCCGTTTTTGGCAAGACCATCAACGATGTTTATGCAGGGAATAGCAATGGAAATACGTTGAACCCAAACGGGGAACGAATTATTCTTTCACCTGTAGAAACAAAGAATGATCAAACCGGGCTTACTCTGATAGAAAAAGACGAAGAGCCTGGGGTTAACGTCATGCACGAGAAACTTTCGCCGGTAATTCCTGTTGAACAAACGCCCCAGACTATTTTACCAAAGGACGAGACACCGGGTAGAAGGACTGTGAAAGAAAAGATTGATCATTCAAGCATTGCTTTAGAAATAAAAGAGTCACCGGGAGAAACGATTGAAGAAGAAAAGGAAAAACTTTATGAGAATCTTCCGCCTTACGAACCTACCCTTGACCTTAGGGATTATCGATATCCAACATTGGACCTCCTGGAAACTCACGGTAGTGAAAAGATAGTTCAGGATGCAAATGAACTGGAGAATAACAAAAACCAGATCATTTCAACGCTGCGCAATTACGATATCGAGATACAGAAGATTATGGCGACAGTGGGGCCGACAGTTACCTTGTATGAGATCGTACCCGCAGCCGGCGTTCGTATCTCAAGAATCAAAAACCTGGAAGATGATATTGCCTTAAGTCTGGCAGCGCTGGGTATTCGTATCATTGCGCCCATACCCGGTAAGGGAACAATCGGTATTGAGGTACCCAATGTGAAGAAGAGCATAGTGAGCATGAAGACCCTTTTGGGTTCTGAAAAGTTTCAGCATAATAATTACAGCCTGCCGATCGCCCTGGGTAAAAAGATCGATACCGATAATTTTATAGTGGATCTTACGAGCATGCCACACTTGTTGATGGCAGGTGCTACCGGCCAGGGTAAATCGGTTGGCGTAAATGCGATCCTGGTGTCTTTGTTATATAAAAAGCATCCATCACAGCTGAAGTTTGTGTTAATCGATCCCAAAAAGGTTGAACTGAGTCTTTATCGGGTCATTGAAAATCATTTCCTGGCAAAGCTACCGGGGGAAGAAGAAGCGATCATTACCGATACCAAGAAAGTAGTGCATACGTTGAATGCCCTTTGCATCGAAATGGATAATCGTTATGATCTTTTGAAAGAGGCCGGTGCAAGAAATATTAAAGAGTACAATGAGAAATTCGTAAAGCGAAGACTGAATCCTTTAAAAGGGCACCAGTTTTTACCATTTATAGTGTTGGTAATTGATGAATTTGCTGACCTGATAATGACGGCAGGCAAGGAAATTGAAATGCCGATAGCCAGGCTGGCCCAGCTTGCCCGTGCCGTGGGTATTCACCTGATCATTGCTACGCAGCGTCCTTCTGTAAATATCATTACAGGTACCATTAAGGCAAACTTTCCTTCCCGTATTGCCTTTAAAGTATCCTCCAAGATCGACTCACGAACGATCCTCGACACCGGTGGTGCAGAACAACTAATTGGTAAGGGTGATATGCTGATTTCACATCATGGCGAGATCACGAGGTTGCAATGTGCTTTTGTTGATACTCCTGAAGTTGACAAGATCGTTAGCCATATCGAACAGCAAAGGGGCTATCCGCAGCCATTTCTTTTACCCGAATATGTGGATGAAAAGGAAATGGAAGGGAAAGATTTTGACCTGGATGACAAAGACCCATTATTTGAAGATGCCGCCCGGCTGATAGTTCAAAACCAGGTGGGCTCAACCTCGCTTCTGCAAAGAAGAATGAAATTGGGTTATAACCGTGCGGGCAGATTAATGGACCAATTAGAAGCTGCGGGGGTAGTAGGTCCCAACCAGGGAAGCAAAGCCCGTGATGTTTTGATAAAAACGGAGTCTGATCTGAACCAACACCTCACAGATCTTAATTGAGCTGTTAAAAATTCCCTTCAGAGGCAACCGCTAGGTTCGGTTCAGCATCCTCTAAGTTGTAATTGGCTATCTTTGCCGGCCTGTTTTAATGGCATAAAATTAGTCACCAAAAGGAATGGTAGATACGAATGAGATGTGACCAAAAAAACAAAAAAACACATGAAACTATTTTACACATTTTTAATATTGTTAATTGGAGTTGGCACTAATACGAGTTATGCCCAGGCAACAAATGATCCTGCAGCTAAAAAGGTGTTGGATGATGTAAGTGCGAAATTTAAAACCTATAAAACCGTTAAATCCACCTTTACATTCAAAACAGAAAGTGCTGCGGGAAAAGTCCTTTCATCAAAAAATGGAACGGTATTGTTAAAAGGAAGTAAATATAAGGTCACCATTATCGGGCAGGAGATATTCTGTGATGGAACCAATGTATGGACATATGATAAGGCGGCCAATGAAGTGGTAATTACAAAATTTGATAACAACAGCACATCATTGACGCCACAGAAAATGTTTACAAACTTTTATGATAAAGATTTTCTTTACAAATTGAACGGGGAAAAGAAAGTAGGTGCAAAAACTATCCAGGAAATTGAATTAACTCCCACAGATAAGAGCAAATCTTACCACAAAGTTTATCTATCCGTCGATAAGGGTGCAAAAACCATATCAAGTACCCGGGTTTTGGAAAAAGATGGAAAGAAGTATTCCATTGTTATAAACTCTTTTACACCGAATACCACTATCGATGATAAACAGTTTGTGTTCGATCAAAAGAAATACCCGGGTGTTGAAGTAATTGATAACCGCTGATTGCGGGCCTCATAAAGTTTTTCCTGATAAAAGACCATGGCTGAGGCGAAGTAGTCTTCCTGAAGATTTGCGAATTTTTATTGAATAAAGTATATCGCTGTGCTTGCCTCATCCCCCTGTCGGCGGCAGCATACCCCCGCCCCAACGAAACGTTTTGATACCGAAGCCCGCAAGATCTAACACCCGGTCTACAACAGTAGCGGCTACTTCCTCAATGGTTTTCGGGATGCTATAAAAAGATGGTGTGGCGGGGCAGATTATACCACCGGCGAGGGTTACTGTTTCCATATTGCGGATATGGATCAAACTATACGGGGTATCGCGAACAACGCAGATTAGTTTTCTTCTTTCTTTCAATACCACATCGGCAGCCCGGGTGATAAGATCGTTTGACACACCGTTCGCAATACGTCCAAGCGTTCCCATGGAACAAGGGATGATGATCATTGTGGTGAATTTACCCGAGCCGGATGCAAAGGGCGCCGTAAAATCTGTCGTTGCATAATTTTTTACCGGTAAAGTTTTATAATCATCATTATTCAATTCTGTTTGCCAAACTTGTTTTGCATTTTCGCTCATTACCATAGCCAATTCATCCCACTGATCTTTTATCACCTGCATTTTTTCAATCAGCAGCCTGGTATATATCGATCCACTCGCACCGGTGACAGCAATTACAATCTTATTCATTATTATGATTTGGATTCCGCAATCGTTTGAGTAGTGAATCATGTTCACGACCCGGATTGACGAAGGTCAATATTTCCTGTTTCAACTCCAAAATGTAAAAATTACAGGTTTAAAACTTGCAATATTAAATTTTTATTACCGAGATTAGCTTCGAATTTTCATAGGATAAGGTTTAATGGTTAATGGTTTTTGATTAGGGGCCCCCGATTTCCATCGGGGGTTCACTTTTTTTGATACCAGTATAGATCGAACAAAAAAAGGTCCCGACTATGGCGAGACCTTTTACTAAAAGAATGTGACTGAAATTTATTTGTTCTTGGGTTTATCCAACATATATTCAAATCTTTTACCACTATACTCCGCCATATCAGGCACATCGTCCACTTTATAAAGTCCGGCGTCTAATTTCTTCTTGGTTTCTTCAAATGCTTTTAAGGTAGTTTCAATATCCTCATCAGTATGCGCTGCCGACGGTATCAAACGGTATATAATGTTACCCTTAGGTATGACAGGATACACGACGATAGAGGCAAAGATTCCATAGTTCTCGCGAAGATCCATGACCATGGCCGTGGCTTCTTCCACGCCACCCTTCATATATACGGGAGTTACCGGGGAATCGGTTTTGCCAATATCAAAGCCTCGTTCTTTTAAGCCATTCTGCAATTTCTTCGCATTGCTCCAAAGCTTGTCCTTGTACTCCGGGTGTGTTCTTAAAAGCTCCAGCCTTTTTAGATTGCCAACGACCAATGGCATCGGAAGACTCTTGGCAAATATCTGGCTGCGTATGTTGTAGCGGATATAATCAACGATGTCGCGTGGACCTGCAATAAAAGCACCAATTGATGCCATTGATTTTGCAAACGTAGAAAAATATAGATCTATCTGGTCCTGGCAACCTTGCTCTTCGCCGGCACCGGCCCCCGTTTTACCCAATGTACCAAAACCATGTGCATCATCAACAAGCAAACGGAACGGGTATTTTTGTTTAAGCGCACTGATCTCTTTTAATTTACCCTGGTCACCAGCCATGCCGAATACGCCTTCGGTAATCACCAGTATGCCACCAGCACCCTGGTTGTCTATAAGCGTACTTGCTCTCTGCAATTGTTTTTCACAATCCTCAACATTATTGTGCTTAAAAACATAGCGATGCCCGGGATGCAAGCGAAGACCATCGATGATGCACGCATGACTCTCCGCGTCATAAACGATCACATCATGCCGGTTGCAAAGAACATCGATCAGGCTCACCATTCCCTGGTAACCGTAGTTGAGTAATACGCAATCTTCTTTGGAAACAAATGTGGCCAGTTCAGCTTCAAGTTGTTCATGAAGGTTGCTGTTTCCACTCATCATGCGGGCACCCATGGGTAAGGCTAAGCCATATTTAGCAGCCGCCTCGGCATCCGCTTTTCTTACTTCCGGGTGGTTAGCAAGCCCAAGATAATTGTTCAGGCTCCAGACGATGACCTCTTTGCCGCGGAATTTCATGCGGCTGCCGATTTCTCCTTCTAATTTTGGAAACGTAAAATAACCATGGGCATGTTGGCGATGTTGCCCGATAGGGCCATAATGCTTTAAGAGACGCTCAAAGATATCTGCCATAATATAGAGGATTGGTTGTTGTTAGTAAGTCGCCGCAAAGGTAAGGTTTAGGAGGGGTTTGGAGAACCTAAATTTAGTCGCACAACCATGCTTCAGTGCCTATTGGAACTTGCTGCTTTTGAATAGAATTATCAACGGCTATCGCGAAATTTTCAAATGCTCCCTCGCCCCAAACTTCTGTATGAATCTCAGTTTTATCCGGCAGAACAAGCTTAAGGCGACTTTTATATTGAATATCCTTTGTTCTTGGTCCGCCTATAAGGACGAGACCCCTGTCCGGGATCATAATAGTTTGTTCAACCGCAAATAGAAACTCCAACATAACGATTATGCCAGTTGCCGTTTGTAAAGTTGGATCGCATTCTCAAATCCAAGATAAATAGCATCACAGATCAGGGCATGTCCGATGCTGACTTCATCGAGCCAGGGAATGTTTTCTTTCAGGAATTTTAAGTTGTTGAGATCAAGATCATGCCCGGCATTTAAACCCATCCCAAGCACTTTTGCTTTTTTTGCCGCAGCGATATAGGCCTCGACTGCAGACTGCCGATTGCCGGCTGCATATTGTTTCGCATACCCTTCGGTATAAAGTTCAATTCTATCGGTTCCGGTGGCCGCCGCACCTTCCACCATTTTTATATCGGGATCAACAAAAATCGAGACGCGAATTCCTGCCTTCTTAAAAACGGGGATCATGTTTTTCAAATAGTCTTTGTTCCTGATCGTATCCCAACCATGATCAGAAGTTATTTGCCCAAGTGCATCCGGAACAAGAGTGACCTGGTGTGGTTTTGTTTCCAAAACAAGATCAACAAATTTCTGTTCGGTACAATTGCCTTCGATATTGAACTCGGTAGTGATTATCTTTTTGATCTCCCTTACATCATCGTAGCGTATATGCCGCTCATCAGGGCGGGGATGAACCGTGACACCATCGGCACCGAAACGTTGTGCATCCACCGCAGCTTTTACCACATCCGGGTTATTTCCCCCGCGGGAATTCCGGAGCGTCGCGAATTTGTTGATGTTTACGGAGAGCTTGGTCATAAGCAAATCTACAAATTCAGTGTAATGCGTCGTTATTTTAACTTGTCGTTATTGCCGGATTGGCTAATTTGCCTTATAGGAATCAGTTCATGAAAAAAATATTCTCATCCATACTATTATTGGTTAGCGTGCTGGTGTCATTATCTCAAAGATCTCCTGAGTCTGCAGAAGAAATAATGAAGAAAGCATATGCTGCAGCAAAGAAAGACGACAAAAAAGTAATGGTGATATTTCATGCATCATGGTGCACCTGGTGTCATAAGATGGATACGTCATTAAATGATCCGTCCGTAAAAAGGTATTTCGATAATAGTTTTGTAATCCGCCATCTGGTGGTATTTGAATCGAGAGGGAAAGAGAGTCTTGAAAACCCCGGGGCGTTGGAAATGCTTTCAAAGTATAACGGTAAGGAGGATGGGATCCCTTTCTGGCTGATATTTGATAAAGACGAAAATTTTCTTGCTGATTCCAGGATGACCACGATTTCGAATGGTCATGAAAAACTTCAGAACACGGGTTGCCCGGCGTCAAAAGATGAAGTAAACTATTTTATTAAAGTGCTTAAAAGGACCACTTCATTAAATGAAGATGAGTTGGAAAAGATCCGGATAAGGTTCCGGCGAAATCAATGATCTAAGAGTCATTTTTACTGTTTCTCAGCATTTCAGGATATCCCCATTTTTTTGAGAGTGCGTTTACGGCCATAGCGATTCGTTTGATCCTCGTTGGTTCAGTCTTAGCCGTGTCGATCCACTTGCTGAAATAGTTTCTGTGCGATCCGCTTAACGTATCAAAAAAGGTCTTTGCCTCAGGCGCATCATCAAGACAAGCGACGAAATCTTCATTGAGTCTATACCCTTCAGGATCAACCTGGAGTTTTACGCTCAGCATGGCTCCTGGTTTCTTACGAATAACTTTTCGAATGTCAGCATTCAACGTAAGAATAAAGTGACCTCCACCCATGGGCAGCAATGCGATTCCTTTGATAGGAAAGTTGTCGAGTTTGCCCTTTACACGAAAACCTTTCCGGCTTCCGGGCATTAATTTATTGGCAATGTCTGGAGGGATATCAATATAAGTCCAGCCGGTCTTTTCGCCCTGCTTATCGAACTTCTTAATTGTTGTAGTGAACTGAACCATTACGGCAAAAATAATATTTGCCGCCAGTACTTTATTGATGGCTTATTTCCGTTTCGATAGCTTCATTTAGTTGATCTTCGTATTGGCAGATCCATTTTGGTAGTAAAGTTGAGCTCAGTTTCCATGCACCACCTTCCCGGAACATTGAAAAGATTATGCGGTTCCCACGGTCATCAACCGTATCAACCGAGCACTTTTCTTCCACCCCGGTACCAGTTTTTCTGAAATTAAATTCTCTTAGTCGTCCCTCAGCCTTGATCAGCTTGGAGAATTGGATGTTTTTAACAAATTGTATGGGCATAGTTCTCTATTGTTAGGGTTATTATTCAGCAATTTTAATGCTATAACGAATTAGTGAAGAAAAAAATTTATTAATGTTGATAAATAAAAATTTTATCCGGCCCTTGCATCCCGTCTGATAAAAAGCTTCCGGTGTCGCTACGTTCAAAAGTTTGTCTCAGTATTGTTCCAACTCCGGCAACTTGGAAGCCAGTATATCCATACGCTCGATAGTGGGCGGTTTCGAAAAAAGCTCCCCTGCTTTTTCTTCCAGGCCCTTCGCTATTTTTCCGCCTAAATGGGCCTCCCTGTCCTGATTCGTAAGAAATGTATCAAATATTCCGTATGAAGTTGGTCCAAGCTTTAATGCATACCAGCTTACCGTTCCTGTTTCCTTCACGGCGAGGGCAAGGCTCTCTCTTAATAGCGTCTCCACTTCTGCTTCTTTGCCTTTGTTTGCCTCAAGCTGAACCCATAATGCTACTGTTTCCATAAAACTCATTTTTGACTTTAAAATTGCACAACAATTATTCCAAACGAACTTGAAAGTGAACCTGGGTGAATTTCCCGATGGGGAGATCACAAAGTCTTTTGAACATCATCGATATCCTTATTCCGGGAATATCACGCCAATTATTCAATTATTTTGGTGGCGCCGCTGGTGGCAGATCGGAATTGAAGATATCACGGAACAGTTTCCATTTCCCATCCTCCATTTTCCAGAGCACAATGTATTTTCCACGATCGATCTCTTTACCTTTTTGATTCATTGTGTATGTGCCTTCTTCAATAACCATGTCGCTGGTACCCCAAACATCAACAGTGGTGAGCGCAAGATCAATGGCTCCCATTGCGGCAAACAAACCGCCAAATGCCGATTGAATTGCATTTCTGCCGGAAGCCGGGGGCATGTTTGGTCCCATCAACTTTCCATCTGTGGTATACATTGCGGCAATACCGGCGGAGTCGCCCTTCACGACTAATTTTCCAAATTCGGCATTGGTTGAATCGAGGGCTTTCCTTGCAGCTGCAAGATCAAAACTCAATTTCGTTTCATTTGAGGATGCCATATTGGTGCTCGACTCTTCGGACGTATTGCTGCAGGAAATGAACAATACGGAACTACATGAAATAAAGGAAAGTGCTAGCAGACGTTTCATAAAAAACCTTTTTAGTAGAAGAATAATGATATCAGAAAGGTAGGTAATTTGTTCAACTAAAATAAGAAAGCCCCGAATGTATTCGAGGCTTGCTGTTTTTTCACGTTTGAAGTTTGCCTTCCACGAATCAATACCTGTAATGCTCCGGCTTGAAAGGACCATTCTTTTCAATCCCAAGGTATTCAGCCTGATCTTGGGTTAATTCATCCAATTCAACGCCTATCTTGGCCAAATGAAGTCTTGCCACTTTTTCGTCCAAATGTTTAGGAAGCACATACACTTTGTTCTCATAACTCTTATGGTTGGTCCAAAGTTCAATTTGCGCCAGGGTTTGATTGGTAAATGAGTTACTCATTACAAAACTTGGATGACCAGTCGCACAACCCAGATTTACCAAGCGGCCTTCGGCAAGAAGAATGATATCTTTTCCGTCAATATTGTAAAGGTCAACCTGTGGTTTGATGGTGTCTTTTGTATGACCATAGTTATTATTTAACCATGCTACATCAATTTCAATATCAAAGTGGCCGATGTTACAAACAATCGCTTTATCCTTCATGCTGCGGAAATGTCTTTCCGTGATCAGGTCGCGACAACCGGAAGCGGTAACAATAATATCGGCATCTTTGACAGCGTCAGCCATTTTCTTGACTGCATAACCATCCATCGCAGCCTGCAGCGCACAGATGGGGTCGATCTCGGTAACAATAACACGGCAGCCTGCGCCACGCAAAGAAGCGGCAGAACCCTTGCCTACATCACCATATCCACCAACCACGGCAACCTTACCAGCCATCATAACATCGGTAGCACGACGAATCGCATCCACCAGGCTTTCCTTGCACCCGTATTTATTGTCGAACTTGCTTTTGGTTACAGAATCATTCACATTGATCGCAGGAACGGGAAGTGTTCCTTTCTGCACTCTTTCATATAAGCGATGAACACCGGTTGTAGTCTCCTCACTTATGCCTTTCAGGTGCCGGATCAGTTCAGGATATTTATCCAACACCATATTTGTCAGGTCTCCTCCGTCATCCAGGATCATATTCAATGGGCGCTCTGCGCTACCGAAGAAGAGCGTTTGCTCAATGCACCAATCGGCTTCTTCAAGAGTTTGTCCTTTCCAGGCAAACACGCCTATACCGGCTGCGGCGATAGCGGCTGCTGCATGGTCCTGCGTTGAAAAAATGTTGCAGGAGCTCCATTTAACTTCAGCACCCAGCTCGATCAAGGTTTCAATAAGCACGGCAGTTTGAATGGTCATATGCAAGCATCCCGCAATGCGGGCGCCTTTAAGAGGTTTTGTTGGCCCGTACTCTTTACGTATGGCCATAAGCCCCGGCATTTCTGCTTCTGCGAGGCGAATTTCTTTTCTTCCCCATTCGGCAAGTGAGAGGTCCTTCACTTTATGAGGCAATTTGAAGTCGATCTGTGGAGTTGTTTTCGCTGACATGGTTTTTATTTAGAGTTATAAGTTAAAAAATCCTGTGTTTCTACTTCGCTTTTCATGGGCGCCCTGCGAATCAGGTGCACAAGCGTCACGACGGGTTCAAAGGTAATCAAATAGGTAAAACGACTGCCTTCTGCAAAAAAAATGGAATAAAATGACAAAAATTTCACCTATTTTAGAATAAATTTCTATTTGGCTATGTCAAAAGCTTTTAAAAAAGAAGAATCTACTACAGACGTTTCGTTGGATCAGAAAGACCTCGCAATTCTGAAGCTGTTGCAATCCAACGCAAGAATTACTGTAAAGGAAATTTCCGATAAAGTGAATTTGAGTACAACACCTGTGTATGAACGAATCAAGTGGATGGAAGAAACGGGGGTGATCAAACAATATGCAACGCTTGTTGATCCGGCAAAACTCAACAAGCGCTTGATGGTGATTGTTTATGTTTCGCTCAAGCAACACAATAAAACCGCGGGGTCAAAATTTGTGAAGGCGATCAATGACATGAGCGAAGTGCTGGAATGTTATAGCATTTCCGGCGAATTTGACTTTATGCTGAAGATTGTTGCCGAAGACATGGATGCTTATTACCATTTTCATGTGAATCGCCTTTCCGAATTGGAGAATATCGGGAATGTGCAGAGTATTTTCGTAATGGGTGTTGTGAAAGAGACCCATATTCTCATATGATAACCAGCCGTTCAGGAACATAATGGGCACCATGTTTCACTTTGGTTTTCAACACTTTTCAGGCTTCAAACGGCAGCAGGTGTTAAGAGGTTGTATGAAGAAAGTATCATTATCGCCGGCAATCGGTTATTTGTTGCGTACTAATTGTGTTAACTTGTGAATATTTACATAACCGGCCAACTGATACATTCAGGTTACCGTCATAAATCACCTGATTCGGATTAATTATGAAACAGAAAATTTTATTTCTTGCGGGGCTGATATTTACGACCTGTTCAGCTTTTGGGCAGCGAGATAAAGCAACATCAGACAAGGGTTTTAATAACAAGCTCGTGTGCCCGTTTGAGAACGGTATGGGTCGCGAACCCAAGGAGGCGTTTACCTGGGATCCGCCTGATAAGAAAGTGATCATGATCAGCAAGTCCGACACAGCGATCCGTAGTTGTATAGATGCAAAAGTGTTTTCCATTAACCCTACCGAAGATGGAACATATGAGATGGTGATATATAATAAAGATTATTATTTCTGGTATTACGGGATCACAAAAGCGTTGGTAAATGTCAACCAGACAATAAAGGCAGGACAGGTGTTGGGCGCCTACACAAAGGGCCAGGAAATGGAATTCAGGATGTTCAAAGATGAAGAGCCTGTAGACCCCAGAGCATATTTAGAATGTACGGTACATGATTAAAAAAACCTTAACCTCAGCCTCAACCTAAACCTTTTTTATATGCCAGCATATGACACAGTTTCCCAGGCGATCAATGGTCTTAAAGAAAGAGGCTATACGCTGGATTTTAATTTGAAAACAAACAGTATTGAATGCCAGGGGCAAAAACTTAACCCTGGAGATTTTGAAATAACCGAATTTCATCGTTTCGAAGGGCCGAGTGATCCCGGTGATGAAGCCATCGTTTATGCGATCGAATCCCGCAATGGGTTGAAAGGAGTTTTAGTAAATGCGTTCGGCGTGTATTCAGAAACGCTAAGTGATGAGATGATGAAGAAATTAAACTTCTCAAAAAATTAAATTAGATGGATTTAAAGCGGACCGGTTTTCTTTCTCTTGCACTACTCATCGTTTCCGTTGCACCTGCCCAGACAGACAGTATGCGGTTGAATTGCCCTCTTACTTCAGGAACTCCGAGAACCATCAGGGCAAGCGACAGGGATTACCAGAAGACGTCTGAGTACGGGGTGATGATCACCAGTAAAATTGACACCGTTGTGCGAGCCGTTCACGATGGAGCCATTGCGATCGTTGAAAGGGCTGAGGATTCTAAATACGATGTTGTTATTCAATACAAATCATATTCTTTTTGGTATTTGGGTGTCATTGATCCAAAAGTTAAGAGAAAAGCCAAGATTAGAGCAGGCGATATTATTGGCGCTTATAGACCAGGCGATATGCTTGAGCTGCTGATGTTCAATTCCGAAGAACCCATAAATCCCCGCAAGTATTTGAAGTGCAATTAGGGAATGAAATCTGAAGTCGGAAGTCAGACCTCAGACTTGAGGCTTCAATTTCTTCTCCATGACATAGTCATTCATAAAAAATCCATTTCCGATATCTATGTTTACAAAGTCTACTTCAGTAAAGCCGAGCTTTTCATAAAAACCTTTTGCATTGTTGTGTTTATTCACCTGGAGAAACAGGGAAGAAGCGTTTTTCTTTTTTAGGTCTTCAATGATATGATCGATCACAAATTTCCCTGTTCCTTTTCCTTGTTGATTTTGCAGGATATAAATCTTGTGAAGTTTCCATCTGTCAGGTTCCACTTCTGAATAGGATGCAAAGCCGACAGGATTTCCATCGTCATAGACAATTATGAATTTACAGCCCTCTTTATTTATTTGTTTTTCTAATGAGCGTTCGCTGTACATCATGTCGAGCATGTAATCGATCTGCTCCTGCGAAAGTATCGATGCATAAGTTTGCGGCCATACACGAAAGGTGAGTTCACGAATTAGTGGAATTTCTTGTGTGGTTGCGATTTTTATTTCGAACATAGAGATTCAATTTAGAGGGCCATAGGCATCCGGCGTGCACCTGAACAGTATTTTCATATAGATCCGGTCTTCTGCTATTTCATCTTTTTTATAAAAGTCTTGTGTTATCAATGTCAGCTGACCAACGATGTGTTTACCGCGTTTCAGGGACCCGGGATCTTGAATTCTTAATTCCTGGTGGCTGGTATTTAACGTGATTTGCTCTGCGAAGTTTGATGCACTATCTGTTCTAAACCCTTTTCCAGCCCGAAGTACTTTGGCATCAAACGAATTATTCGCAATCCTGAGATCTATGCCTATACCACCACCATAGAACAGTCCGCCCAGCAAAAAAATGGTGTCCGCTTTTATCGTACAATCACAAGGAAGCCCTATTAAAGTTTGTAGGGTATCTAAAAATAAAGCGGTATCGAGTTTATGCTGAAAAGCCGATTCTTCTGCCGGGAGAAAAAACTGAAAATCATCTTTTGAAAGAAATATCCAAAAACCCTGATCATATTTTGGTATATTAAATTCTGATGATTTTTGGGCTTCCTTGAATTTTTTAGCAATTCCTGCGTCAATCGTGATTTTTTTAAACTGATCTTTCATGTTTGACTGTGCCTCGATCACAGCAGAAGAAAATAAGATAATTAGGGTAATGAAAGCAATGATCTTTGAAGCGAGGCGCAACATATTTCATAAATGTAAGCAAAAGCCATTGCCTATGAAATTACACAAGCTCGTTGAAACTATGCAGGTAAGGTTATTCTCCCTTCTTATCCTTCTTTCCAAATATTTTCTGGAATATATTTTTCTTTTTAAGCGTATCTTTTTCAGGCTCTCCGATCTTCGAAGGCGGAGGTAAGACAGGTTCTTTTTCCGGTTTCTTCTTGTCGTCGTCAGTTACCGGTTTACTTTCAGGACCTATATATTCACGAGGTTTTAAAATTTCAAAATCTTCTTCGTCGCCAATGCCCTGGTCTTCGCCCTCGGCCGCAGGAGGCGGAACCTGGTCAAGCAAGTTCAAAGGATCCGCACTATTCATTTCCAATTCCAGATCATCAGGTTTTGAAAATCTTGCGTCCCTGTCAATGCCCAGCTTTTTATCAGCATATACTTTTTTATAGAATGTTTCCCATATTGGTCTGGCAGCAAAACCTCCATATCCGCGGGCATCATTTTTATTTAATCGAACAAACCTGTCATCACATCCGACCCAGGCACCCGCCAGTAATTGTGGTGTATATCCCATAAACCATGCATCACTATTGTCATTGGTAGTTCCGGTTTTACCACCCATTTCTGCCGCGCCTAGTCTTGACCTTAATCCTGCCGCGGTACCAATGTCAACGGTTCCCTGCATCATGCGAACCATCTTGTAAGCGATTACCTGGCTGATCGTTTCTTTTCTGTTGACGCTATAATCAAATCTCTTTATCACGTTGCCGTTACGGTCCTCAATACGGCTGATATACCAGGGTTTTGTTGAAAAACCACCGCCCGCAAACACCGTATAGCCCCAAAGCATTTCATAGAGAGAAAGGTCACAGGCCCCTAATGCGTTAGCCGGGTGCGGACCGATATCAGTCGGAACGCCAAGCCTGCTGACAAAACTTTCAAACGCTTCCGGGCCCACTTGTTTCATTATATAAGCGCTTGCACAGTTCTTTGACCATGCTAATGCCGATGCCATTGTCATTGTTCTGCCTGTACAGGATTTTGTTGTGGCAGGAACCAGGCGATTACTTCCAAAATCCTGTTGAATATCCTGAACCGGGTCTTCGGGTCTCATGCCAAGTTCCATTGCCTGTGCATACAAGAAAGGTTTTATTGAAGAACCAACCTGTCTTTTGGTTTTTAAGTTAACATGATCGTATTTGAAAGTTTTAAAATTGACGCCACCAACCCAGGCTTTTATTTCCCCGGTTACCGGGTCCATTGCCATAAATGATGCCTGCATGACTTGTTTATGGTACCTGATAGAATCATACGGGGTCATCACCGTGTCTTTTTCACGTTTGGAATTCCACGCGAACACCTTCATCGGCACCTTTTTCTTAAACGCACGTCTTATTTCTTCATCAGAATAACCTTCTTCTTTCATATTTGCCCAACGATCACTGTTTTTCATTGCTGCTTGCAGCACATTTTCATAATCTTTCCAGACAGCGCCGCTTTTAACGCTGCCGGTTGCATTCAAATATTTTTGCATGGTCGGCATCCATTCCGCGATTGCTTCTTCTGCATATTCCTGCATGCGGGGATTGATAGTGGTATAAACTTTTAGACCATCATCGTAAATGTCATAGCTTTCTCCGTCAGGTTTTTTTATATCTCGTAATATCGACTTAAGATCGTCACGCAATACTTCACGGAAATAAGGAGCATAACCGGTATTCTCATCCAGCTTCTTAAAATTCGTTTTAATAGGCTGAACCCTCAGCTTATTGAATTCCGCTTCACCGAGCTTACTGTTTTTTACCATTTGTCGAAGCACAACATTTCTTCTGTCAAACGCTGCTTTTTCATTCCGCAAAGGATTATAAAGACTATTTCCTTTTAGCATCCCGATCAGCACCGCGGCTTCCTCAACTTTTAACCTGTCTGGTTCCTTTTGAAAAAAGGTCAGACTTGCATTGCGGATACCATACACATTATTTCCAAACGGAACTGCGTTAAGGTAGAGTGCAATGATCTCTTCTTTGGTAAAGTTCCTTTCCAGTTTTACCGCAATGATCCATTCTTTCAATTTTTGAATCACGCGGATGGCT
>DASTIZ010000148.1:0-5437 GCA_035717045.1 Chitinophagaceae bacterium | reverse complement strand
GCTCTTTGGCTTCATACTCAAATGATAATTTGTTCTCATACCTCACCTGCAGAAGAAAAATATAACCCTCAATAAACTCAAGCTCTTTAAACAACGACACCAACTCTTTGTTTTTATTCAGCAAAACATACTTATATACTTCGGCCAGTTTTGAGTTGAACAAATGCGCCGTCTGCTGATCGGTAAGAATCAGGTGATTTAGCGTGTTCAATGAATTGAAAATAAAATGCGGATCAAGCTCGTTGTGCAACACATCTAATTCGGCCTGCATTCTTTCCCTGTCCAGCTCCTCCACGATCTTGGTATCCAGTTCTCTTTCCTTGCTTAGGAAGAGGATCTCATAGATCAACGTGAAGATCAAAACAGCCATTATCGTAAACGCAATAAAAGCAAAAAATTTATGCCAGGTGAAAACATCCTTTGAAACGCGAAACCAGATCATGGCTAAAGCACCTCCCGAAGAGGCACCATATAAAGAGGATACCACAGAAATTGACAGGATCTTAAAGAACGGGATCTTAGCCTTTCGAAACAAAGGCCGAAGCTTCATGTGTATCCAATTACAACCACACCATATTACAAAAGAGGTGAGAATGAAGTAGCCATGAGAGACAATTAATTGTAGTGCTGAATATTTCTCATAAGTGATAATACCCGCTACCGACGGGATCAGTAATCCAAGCAGGGGAATAAACAGAAGCCTTAAGTGAACATCTTTTACCATAGCAGCAAAGGTTGTGGTCAAAAATTCTAAACACGGCTTCGTAGTGTGCAGGTATGAAAAACATCAAACGATATTTTCCTCCAAATTATTTGTCCTGCATGTTAATCAACAGAAAATAATGTCTTATGGACAAATACCATTACAAAAGGCAAACTACGATCAACAATTGTCATTGGAGTTGGTGAAACTTATTAATGCGGACTTCAACATATTTTGTTTCGCTGCTTCATTCATAAAAAATTACGATACCCTGAATTTCAGTAGCCCGAATCCATGTTTTAATAACAAACATTCATGTTTCCATAAGATGGCGACACGAAGAACACGAAGGATGCCACGACGATCAGCAAGAGGTTTTGCTGATTGATCGCTACGTTGGTACTCCCTTAACCGGGTTCGTATACTTTTTTGCCTGAAAAAAATCTCTGTTCAGTTAGTGTTATTCATGCTTCGGTAACTAACCAACTTCCGTTTGAAGCTTTTTCATGAAAATTTATGCCTTGCCAATATTGTATTCAATAAAATTAATGGTGCATGAAAAAAATCTTATTAACCACCTTATGCTTTTTGTCAGCATTATTTATGCTTGGCCAAAACAGGACGGTTACCGGTAGGGTAACCAGTGCCGAGGGAAGTCCTGTTCCGTTTGCGACGGTAACGGTAAAGGGAACTTCCACGGCTGTATCAGCCGACGAAAACGGGAACTTCAGTATCCAGGCACCGGCAAATGCTGTGCTTGTGTTCAGTTCAACCGGCTATCAAACCAGTGAAGTAAACATCGGTACAGAGACAATAGTAAACGCAACTTTGTCCGGTACGGGTGCTTTGGAAGCAGTTGTGGTTACAGCACTCGGCATCCGAAGAGCCGATCGGTCGCTGGGATATTCAGTTTCCAAAGTCAATCCCGACAATTTGCTTCAAAAATCAGAACCCGATGTGTTGAAAAGTTTACAAGGCAAAGTTGCCGGTGTTGACATTCGCAGTTCACAGGGGACACCGGGCGCTGCTACACGAATTCAAATTCGTGGTAACAATTCTTTCTTTGGAAATAGTGAGCCGTTGATCGTTGTTGATGGCATTCCTTACAGTAATGATCAATTGACAACCACCAGCCAGGTTTCAAATGGCGGGGCATACTCAAGTGGTATTGCCAATCTTGATCCAAATGATATTGCATCGATAAATGTGTTGAAAGGTTCGTCTGCTGCTGCGCTGTATGGGTCAAGAGCATCGAACGGTGTGATCGTGATCACAACAAAATCGGGAAGTGGCCGCCGCACAAGAGGAACCGAGATCAATTTCAAATCTTCTTTTTCACAGGAAACAATTGCCAATCTCCCGGATTATCAAAATGAATATGGCGCCGGATCGCAAATGGCTTATTCAAACGCAAATGGTTCATGGGGACCGGCATTTGGTACGCTCGATTCAATTGCGGCATGGCCGTCAATTGCGGCTGCTTATCCCGAATTATTTCCCACAGGAAAAGTCGCTTATCGGCCTTATCCAAATAACGTAAAAGATCTATTCAGAAAGGGGTTTGTTTACGAAAATTCAGTAAACGTGAGCGGCGGTGATGAAAAAAGTTCTGTCGGGGTTACTGCATCACACCTGTTTCATAAGGGCTATGTTTATAATTCAGATCTTGAAAGGGCCAACCTTGCTTTGGGTGCTTCAACGAAATTGAATATTGGTATTAACGTAAGTGGAAATTTTTCTTACTCCAGAGCCAATCAGCAAGGCGGCTTCTTTGGTGAGAACCAGGTAAGCGGTACCGCTTCCTCGTTTGCCCGTTCATTATTTCTTGCCCGCAACTGGGATCTGAATCTCCCATTCGAAGATAAAAATGGTTTGCCATTACAACCTAATGTAACCGGTTATGATAATCCCCGGTGGTCAGCCAAATACAATACCATCAAAACAAATGAAGAAAGGATTGTGGCCGGTGCACATTTTGATTTCACAATTTATAAATGGATACGTTTTGATTATACAGTGGGGAGTAATGTGGCCCGTATTGACAGACGAGAAGTGACCGAGATCGGTTCGAGAGCCGCTTCAGGTCTTGGAAGATTGGTATTGGACAATTATAGAAAACAGGAACTGGAATCAAACCTGCTGGTTACACTTACTCCTAACATACACAAAGACGTTTCTTTAAAAGTTTTAGTGGGTAATAATATAAATCAACGAACAATCACAGATGCTGCACAAACGGGGAACCAGTTCATTACAAAAGGAATTTATACACTTAGCAATACGGCACAACAGCAATTCACTACTGATTTTTATTCAAGGCAAAGAATAATCGGTGTTTTTGGTGATATTACTCTAGGGTATAAAAACTTCGCCTTTTTAAATGGAACATTACGTAATGACTGGTCCTCTACGTTGCCGGTAGAGAACAGGAGCTATCTCTATCCATCAGTATCCGGCTCCCTGATTGTTACTGACGCATTGAATATTAAGAGTGACATCGTTGATTTTGCAAAACTAAGAGCGGGTTGGGCCAAGGTTGGTCGTGATGCCACTCCTTATTCGCTCGATGACGTGTATACCATCAATCCGGGTTTCATGGGGATCCCATCGGCTACTCTCCCGTCCACTGCAAACAGCCCTGATCTCAAACCTGAGTTTACCCAGGAAGTAGAGTTAGGAACACAAATAAGTTTTGCAAAAAGACGAGTTGAACTTGATTTTACCTGGTACAATAGAAAGTCAACCAATCTTATTGCGATCATCACCACGCCCCCATCATCCGGCTATTTGGCACAGGTCACAAATTTTGGCGGCATCCGGAACAGGGGGGTTGAAATCGATTTGATGGTTCGTCCGGTAAGAGGAAAAAATTTCAGTTGGGATGTGCATGGAATCTTCACTCATAATGAGAATGTAGTTACAGAACTAACAAGCGGCGTAGACAGAATTCAAATGGCGGGTATCATTGCTGGTATCAATCCTTATCTCGAGCCCGGGTTGCCATTTGGTTATTTAAGAGGCACTGTATCAGCCAGGGATGCCGAAGGCAATTTATTGATCGACCCCATAACAGGATGGACAATTACTGCAGATGAAGAGCAAATGATCGGTGATCCGACTCCTGATTTCAAGTTAGGTGTTACCAACACTCTTCGGTACAAAGGTCTTTCATTAAACGTGCTGTGGGATTGGACAAAAGGCGGAGATCTTTATTCAGTTACGGTTGCATCGTTACTCGGTCGCGGTGTTACACTGGATACAAGAGACCGTCAAACTTCATGGATCATTCCTGGTGTTTATGGAGATCCTAATAATCCCGGTCAGCCATTATTGGTGAATGGTCATACTGTTGCCAACCATACAGTAGTTACATCAAATGATGTTTTTTTCTCTGCAGGTGGACCTTCCGGTTCATTTGGTATCAACTCCGCCACAGAGTGGAATGTGTTTGATGCAACAGTTTACCATCTTAGGGAGGTGACTTTAGCCTATGATATTCCAAAACGCATGTGGGGTAAGCTTCCTTTTAAGGCAATCACGCTGAGTTTGAGCGGAAGAAACCTATGGCACCTTGCTCCAAATATGCCGAAGTACACAAATTTCGATCCTGAAGTGAACAGCTTTGGCAATACTGCTGTACAGGGAATAGAATTATCGGCAGCGCCCACAACACGACGATTTGGATTTAATATGAACATAAGCTTCTAATCATTCAACTCTAATCTTACTAATATGACCTATAAACTAAGAATACTGATCCCGGTCGTTGCGATGATGACCGTATCGTGTAAAAAGTTTCTCGATATAAACATTGATCCCAACAATCCGACAACGATCGAAGTATCGAAATTGCTTCCGACAACGCAACGAACTTTGGGCGATGCATTGTCGATGGACGAACAAAATGGTGGGCTATCAGAAATACTTGCGGTATATACTCATCAAATGACTACCCGGGAAGAAGCTGATAAATATGGTATCACCGGTGTAGATGTAAATATTCAAACAGCCTGGTCGAAACTCTTTTCGTCTTCTGCCAATCCCGGTACGGTATACCCGGTATACGGGGTCATTCAAAATCTCGAAGACATTATAGCCAACTCAACCGAAGCCGGCAATCTGCGTTATGCAGGCATTGCTAAAATCCTGAAAGCTTATACATACAGCATCATGGTCGATGTATTCGGTGATCTTCCTTTTTCTGAAGCCAACAAACTAAAGGAAGGAATTCTGTATCCGAAGTTTGATGATGATGCAGCGATCTATGAAAGCCTGTTTACATTGATCAACGAGGGGATTGCCGATCTCAATAATACGACAGCGGCAAATTCTAAAATACCCGGCACTGATGACCTCATGTACGGTGGCAATGTGGCAAGATGGATAAAAGCGGCCAACACGATCAAGCTAAAAATGTACACGCAGATAAGAAAAGTAAAAAATGTTTCTGCGGAAGTAACAGCCTTGATCAACAGTGCCAGCCTGATCAGCCAGACAAATGAAAGTTTCCTTGTTCCCTACGGGCCAAATGGTGCTACCGATGATAGAAATCCAGGTTTCTATACATACTTCGCCACACAGCGCAGTAATCATGTTAGTCCATGGTTTTATGAGATCATGAAGGGCTACAACCCGGCGATATTTACGAACAATCCCGATCCACGAATGAAGTACTATATCTATAACCAGGTAACTGCAACACAGGCTCCACGTGAAGGAAATCAAACAGAATAC
>DASTIZ010000147.1:0-10546 GCA_035717045.1 Chitinophagaceae bacterium | reverse complement strand
CACCAAGTGGGTGTTTCCATTTTATCGTTCCTGTATTCAAATCATAAGCTATTACCCATGCCCAGGGCGGACCTAATAAATCGGGCCATGCCGTACCATAATCAGTTGTATAACGATTGACAGGATGCGGCACACCCGGGGGATAAACACTCATTGCGGGTTTGGAATTGACATCGGGTTTGACCGGTGCACCGCCGGATGCCACAACAGGACCTTCGGGCATTTTGGTTGGTTGATTTCTTCTTGGACCAAAACCGAACCGTGAAGGATTGCCACCCAAATAGCGGAACATTACCGTTACACTTGGGTCATCTATATGAACCATCCCTGGCATTTGGCCTCGGCCAACGGTTATCAGCGTTTTAAATTCTTCAAAAGTCATGCGCTGCCCGGAATTGACAATATTGGGCGCAATTCCTTTTCCAGTCAAATTATCTCCATGACATGACCGGCAAGCTTTGCTGATAAGCGTTGTCGCTTTTTTTAATTCATCTTTCGACATCAATTCGCGGGGTGTTTTTACCCTTTCAAGTTTATAAACCGATGGATATTCCTGTGTTAATATATATACCATCCCTTTGCCTGGGTCGGAAGCTGTATTGCCAAAATTCACTCCACCTAAAGCACCGGGCAACATAATGGTTTCATACTTGTCGGAAGGAGGAACAAATAAACCTGATTTAGCAGCATCAATTCTTTTATACCATTTTTGTTTTTCTTCATCGGTAAAATAAGGATTCACCATGTCCTTTGTTACCTGGTGCCTTGTAAAACCCGGCACTACAGTTGGAATGGGTTGAGTAGGCCATGATTTTTCGCCGGGCATTTTGCTTGCCGGGAAAGGTTTTTCTTCAATTGGAAAAACTGGTTTGCCGGTTACCCTGTCAAACACAAACATAAAGCCATGCTTGGTAGCTACAGCAACAGCATCTATCTGTTTACCCCCATGATTGACAGAAATTAATTGTGGTGCTGAAGCAAGATCATAATCCCAGAGATCGTGGTGCACCGTTTGAAAATGCCAAAGGCGTTTACCAGTCCGGGCATTCAATGCTACAAGGCAATTACCAAAAAGATTGCTCCCCAAACGGTCGGCACCGTAAAAATCATAAGTAGGCGAGCCCAGTGGCAGATAAACAATTCCCCTTTTTTCATCTACCGACATTTCGCTCCATACATTTACACCACCTACATATTTGTAAGCATTTTTGGGCCAGGTGCTATAACCAAATTCGCCTGGACGCGGAACGGTGTGAAATGTCCATACCAACTTTCCGCTTTGCACATGGTAAGCCCTTACGTATCCCGGGGCAGAAAAATAACCTTCACCGGGAGCCGAACCCATTATGATCAGGTCTTCAAACACGACTCCCGGCATCATGGACTGCATTCGGCGAATTGACGTCGGTTCACGGCCAAGGCCTTTTCGCATATCCACATAGCCATTAGTCCCAAAACTCATAATAGATTTTCCTGTGAGAGCATCTATCGCCTGCAACGTGTTATTGAGTGTGAACAGCAAACGCCGGTCTTTTTTGTCTTTGCTTTCCCAATAATTAATGCCCCGGCGGGTTAATCCCTGCAGATTCGCGTGTATCCAGATTTCTTTACCTGTTTCAGCATGTATTGCCACCAACGAAGAATTTTTTGCCATAACATACATGAGGGTATCCACAACGATTGGGCTGAAAAAATTAAATGCGGAATCCATGGTGGGATAAACCCAGGCCACTTTTAATTGGTTTACATTTTCCCGGGTGATCTGTGAACCTTTAAAATACTTCGATTGATCGGGACCTCCACCATACTGATTCCAGGTAGAATGATAATCACTCATCATGTAAGGGTCAACGGCTGCAAAGGTGAACAAAGACAAGAGTGCGATAATGACACAGGCAGTTTTAGCGGGTAATCTTTTGAGCATTAGCAAGTGGTTGTATAAACAGTGGTACTAATAAATAAAGGATTGCACTTGTTTAAAACTTTAAAACAGAACCCGGCGATAATCCGGCATGCCGGCCGGTTTGTAAGATGTGGTCAAATCAAAAAAATATGCGGCGATTAGTCAGTCCCTTCAGAAAGTGATGCATATATTTTTGAAAACATGACGCTGAAAAGCACAATGTGGCGTTTAATGAGACGTACAACTCATTTCACCCGGGTTAGTTTCATCTCACCCATTTCGTTTTTGATGGAAAGTTCATTGTCGTTAACCACTTCCCCGGTATAATCAATCTTCCTGTCATTAAAAGAAATGCTATACGAAAATTTCTTACCATCAATTTTTCCATTCTCCAGGGTGGTTTCGCCAAATTGCGTTTTCCAGGTGCCTGTCAGTTTATCTCCCTCGACCTTAAAAGTGTAATTGACTTCAAACGTACCATTGGGCGTTTCACGAGTGCCTTTCCAATTACCGTCAAGGGTGTTTTGGGCAAATGTGGCTAAACCTCCCGCGAGGAGTAACAGGGCAAATACAATTTTCATGTTGAATAATTTTTCTTTGATTAAACAAGCAATATGGATTAAAAATAAGACAAGCTATACCAAAAAATGTTCAATAAAATTCGGCGATAAATCCTATACAGTTAGTTGAATTGAAATAACTATTTTTCATTTCAACACAAACGAAATGCGTCATGAGATCCACACTAACGAAAAAAATTGTCTGTTACGGCCTCCTGGTTACTAGTCTAATTATTTTAACGCATTGTTCTTCTACTTCAGGGACGGAACCTGAATGGAAAAAAACAAACAAAGAACTCATTACAAAATATAATTTGACGGAGAGAGAACTTCCTGAACTTCCGAAAACGAAAATTGAATCAAATCTCGAAGCGGCGAAAGTAACAAGCCTTGATAAATTGGGTAGCATTGCGTTATACGAGGGTGTTAACGCAAAGCTTTTTTGGGGCAGCGGTACGATGATAGGCATTCTTCAATTGACGCCCAACGCAAAAATTCCGGAAGAGACCTTACCGGCCGACCGGTTTTTATTTGTACTGGAAGGTTCTATTGATCAATCAATCGACGGAGCACTTGTTCCCATGCTCTCGAAAAAGAGAGAAAATCCTGATGGAATTCGTAGCGGTACGCCGAGAATTGATTTTGTCTATCTTGAAAAAGGGAGCAAGAGCGCGATTACGGCAGGCGCAGCAGGCGCAAAATTGTTAGAAGCGTATAGTCCCTTGCGTCTTGATTACCTGCAAAAAGCAGGTGTAAAAGATCTCCCGACCGAAGTAGCAGATATAAAACAAAATCATAAGCCCAATGTAAATCCCAAACAGGTTTACGATTTATACGATATTCAACTGACGAATCTTCTTCCCGGTGCGTCGTCCCGATTAGTTTCGGGAAAGAACACACAACTCAGTTTTATTTCAATGGATCCCAATTCCGCATTCCCCCATCATATACATCCTGAAGAACAAATGATGCTTGTATTACGCGGAGACTGCGATGAAATTCTTTTGGATGGGAAACAAAACATGAAAGCAAACGATGTAGTACGGATTCCCGCAAATATGGTGCATGGCGCTGAAATTGGCGATCTTGGTTGCGATGCACTGGATATCTTTTGGCCAGCACGTGCTGACTATTTGGAAAAAGAAAAGATGAGGGTGGCGGCTTATCATAAAATCATCCCTGAAAATGCGACACTCGAATTGGTTGTTGACGGCAAAAAATCAAAACCCGAATTGAATTTCACCGAAGGGCCTAAATGGATGAATGGCAAGGTTTATTTCTCCAACATGTATTTCGATCAGAATTTCAATGCCGATCCGAAAAAAAGCTCAACCGTTGAAATGGACCCAAATGGCAGTTACCGGAATATCACCCAAGGTAAAATGCAAACAAACGGACTATACCCGTATAAAAATGGCAGACTGCTTGTTTGCGATATGATGGGGCACCGGGTAGTTGAGATGACAACAAAAGGAGAAGTGGTAAGAGTTGTTGCTGACAAATACAATGGAAAACCGATTGATGGCCCGAATGATATAGTAACGGATGCAAAAGGGGGCTTTTATTTTACAGATCCACAGTTTACGATGGAGCCGGAAAAGAATCAACCGGGACGCGCTGTGTATTATGTTTCCCAGGACGGTAAGGTGACAAGATTGACTCACCCAAATGAATTCGCCATGCCAAATGGGATTGTATTATCGCCAGATGGCAAAACGCTTTACATCAATAATTGTTATGATGATGAATCGTGGTATCCCGTAAAAAGCGAAAAGGATAATTTCATTTGGGCTTACGATGTCAATGAGGATGGTACCATCAGCAATGGTCGCAAGTTTGCAAAATTATTTCTGACTGAAAATGTGTTAGACAGAAAAGCAAGATCTTCCAGCGCTGACGGTATGGCCATAGACAAAATGGGTAATATTTATGTTGCTACTTTTTATGGAGTTCAGATTTTTAATAGCAAAGGAGAATTTGTAGGAATGATCAACATGCCTTCATTCCCGGTAAGTCTTTGCTTTGGGGATAACGATTTGAAGACACTTTACATTGTTAGTTACAGCAAGGTGTATAAGATTCGTACAAACATGGAAGGCTTCGTCAACCATTTATAAGCCCGGGATTCTGTTGTAAAGAATGAAACAGGGGGCAAAAAAGTATAACGGATAATCCTGAAGAAAGGTTAATAACATTGTACCCTAAAAAGGGCACTCACGAGAACGCTCATTAAACGCATAAAAAAGAAATCTACCATGAACAGAAAATGCACATTCTGGTTGCCGGGTACGGCTTTTGGTGTTTTGTTAGCATTACACTCATGTGTTAGTACCGTATCAGCACAGACTCCAGGCCAACAACAAAGACCGAGCCTGCCTCCCATCCCTTTAAACGGCGATACCACACATACCCTTTCCAGACACTTTACGCCGGCTTCTGGTGTAAAAAAGGTACCGAATGAAAAGGGATTCATCCAACGCTGGCTGGTGCTGGAACCTGTGAAGAAAGACATTGCCCGGAATAGTATATTGACCGACAGCTACCTCAGAAGCACCTTTTCATCAGATAATTTTTCCAGCAATTACACCATCGTTCCTAAAAACGGCGAAACGGTAAAGGTGGGAAACCAGGAATTGAAATGGTATGCTTTGGACAGCAAAACATTCAACTTTAATTTATACCATTTTACGTATGCCATTGACAAGCCACGATACGGCATATTGGTTTGGTTGGTCACTGTCATCGATAGCCCGGAAGAAATGAAAAACGTTCGAATGTCTGCCGGATGTAATTCTGCAGGCATGTGGTGGCTGAATGGCCAGGAAGTGCTTACCCTTTCCGGTGACAGGGATATGATTGCGGATAATGTCACATCTCAGCGAATAACGCTTAAAAAGGGAAAGAACATCATTCGTGGAGCAGTAATTAATGGGCCGGGTATGGCTAACTTCTGTGTTCGTTTTTTGGATGAAAAAGGAGTGCCTATAAAAAATCTCACCATTGGTTACCAATAAAATTTGTTATTCTATTTAAAACATTAATTATTCTGAAACGAACTTGTTATGAAAAGAATTGCAATAACCACCTTGTTAGCGGTATTGATAACACAAGCAGTAACAGGACAGGTAGGAAGACCATTTATACACGATCCGTCAACCATTGTTGAATGTGATGGGAAGTATTACACCTTTGGCACTGGTCAGGGCGGATTAATATCGGAAGATGGTTGGACATGGTATGGCGGTGGTATAAGGCCTGGTGGTGGAGCTGCACCAGATGCGATGAAAATTGGTAACCGCTACCTGGTAGTGTATGGAGCAACCGGTGGTGGAGGCAGTCACAAAGGCGCCATTTTTACCATGTGGAATAATACTTTGGATCCAAAATCGCCCAATTTTAAATATTCTGAACCTGTTGTTGTGGCTACATCTGATGGCTATGAAGAAAATGATGCAATTGATCCAGGTCTTATGTTAGACCCTGCTACCGGGCGCCTTTGGTTAACTTACGGTACCTATTTTGGATTTATTCGCCTTGTGGAATTGGACCCTAAAACAGGAAAACGTGTGACGGGTAACAAACATGTAGATGTAGCTGCTACTTGTGAAGCTTCGGTTTTGGTATATCGTGACGGTTGGTACTACATGCTTGCCACGCATGGTAGTTGTTGCGATGGCGCCAACTCTACTTATAACGTAGTAGTAGGCCGTTCCAAAAAAGTAACAGGTCCTTACATCGATAACGTGGGAAGAAATATGTTGGAAGGCGGCGGCAAAATGGTGGTGGCTACCCGCGGCGGGTTAATTGGCCCCGGCCATTTTGGACACATAATACTTGAGAAGGGAGTTGAAAAAATGTCTCTTCACTATGAAGCAGATTTAGAGCAAGGTGGTCGTAGCGTATTGGGCATTCTTCCGGTGGTTTGGAAAGATGGCTGGCCTGTTGCAGGAGAAAAGTTTAAAGAGGGTACGTATGAAATTGAATCGGTGAGAAGAGGATATGCTTTGGAACTGGCGGTTGATCTTGCAAGAATGGCTGGCGGTCCTCGAGGATTTGGTGGTCAGGCAAACAATGAACCAATAAAACCAGTTCCGTTCCAGGAATTAGCAGATGTAAGTAAAAACTGGCCAACAGGTAACATTGGCGCACGAATTGGTGATTATATGTCACGCCCCCATCAGAAATGGACGATTACAGATGCTCCCGATACCACCGGGTATTTAGGTGGCCCCTATTATAAAATTGTATTAGCAGGAACTGAAAGAGCATTAGCCGCGACAGCCAATGGTGAAGTGATAACAGTTCCAAATTTCACTGGTGCACCGGAACAACTTTGGCGAATCGATCAATTGACTGACGGTACTTATAGGATCATGCCTAAGGTGGTACCGGATTCAGATAAGAAGTTAGCGCTGGTATCTTCCGGAGATTGCACTCCGACATTAGCAGAATTTGATTTTAGTAGTGATAATTCTAAATGGAATTTTAAGGTGCACTAAATAATATTGTTAGGGCAATTTTCCGCCCAGCAAGTAATTAGAGAGACAGTGTTATTGCTGTTTTGCAGTAACAACTTCCCAATTATCTGTTCTGAAAGGGGTAATCGGCAATCCTTCTTTATTGAATACATTTGACATGCCCGTGTTGCTGAAAGAAAAACGAACGGCAACAGGGTTGGTGATTTGTTTATTCCATACCACAATCCGGCTCTTTTCCAATTTTACTTCTGCAGGTAAAAAGTTTTTATCCTCTCCTGCAATGACAAACTCAGTAGCAGTGCCATCGCCCTTTACCATAAACCCATTGGGAGCATTATCAAAATACAGATTGACCTTTCCTTTGCTTACTTCCATACTTTTATATTTAGGATTTAAATAAGCGGGCGCAGGTAAATTTTTTTTATAAATTTCAGCCAATGCAATATTCGCTAAGCGTAAACCCACATCGAGTTTATTCTTCGGGTGCTGGTCTTTTACATTATCAACAAGATCAGTGATGACAACCATGCCAGTCTTTGGATAAGACAGCGAACGGGTTTGCTGTTCCATCAGCAGCGCTGCCTCATAGGTGTTTTCATATGTATACGGAGCAATCTGCACATAATAGAAAGGAAAATCCTGTTCAAATTGTTTGCGCCAGGCACCGATCATACCGGTAAACATTTTTTCATACGTACCGGCCCTGGCCGTATTTCCTTCCCCCTGGTACCAAATAACACCTGCGATGGTATAATTAGAGATCGGGTAGATCATGGCATTATAAATATAACCGGGCTTGTTTGGCCTGTAGCTTACATCTCTTATTTTGGTAGCCGCTTCTTTCATTGCGGGATCACTGTCTATGATCGCCGAAGGTTCCCAGAGTTCTACCGGTGTTCCGCTCCACGCCGATTGAATCAAGCCGACAGGAACATTTAGCTCCTGGTGCAATGTTTTTCCGAAGAAATAACCGACAGCACTGAACCTTCTTAACGTCTCTTCGTTGCAGGACACCCATTTGCCATCAGCAAAGTCCTGCGGGTATTCGGATGTAGCTTTTGCCACTGTAAAGAAGCGGATGTTATCGTTTTTACTGTTTGGCAATTCATTTCTTATTTGTGGCGTATTGCTCATTTCCATGTTCGATTGTCCTGAGCAGATCCATACTTCCCCAATTAGAATATTTTCAAGTACAAGGGTGTTGAATCTGCCTTTGATGGTAATGGTATGAGGGCCACCTGCCGAAGGTGTGCTGATCTTTGCTTTCCATTTTCCGCTATTGAAAGCCGTTACCGAATCAGCTGTATGTTTCCATGAACAGGTTATAGTGAACCGCTCACCCGGATCTGACCATCCCCACAATGCAGCTTGCGAATTTTGCTGCAAAACCATATGGCTGCTTATGATAGGCGGCAGGCGGATAGTCGCAAACAATGTTGCCGTGCATGACATTATACTGAGAAAAAAGAAGAACCGGAAAAGTTTCTTCATATTGAAAATGATTTTGAAAATCAAAATTGAAAGGTGGCAATGCAGATTACCATGTTCTTTTACTCATGATCTTATCTAATTCTGCACGCGTCATCTTGCCTAATTCAGGATGCTTTTCCAGCCATTTTAAAAACTCTGTTTTGATTTCATCCGACCACTGGCTATCAATTTCGCCTGTACTGTATTTACCACTTCGTACCATTTCAAAACCAAATTGGTCTTTGCGGATAACAAATTCAGACGTACTAACCACTTGCTCGGCCATATGAGCCGGTACAAACAAAACACCTTCGCCTGTTGCAATCACCAAATCGCCGGGAAGCACAATGGCATTGCCCATGCGAATGGGTGTATTCAATCCCATAAGCACCATTTGTTCTGTAAAAGAGGGATGAAAATCACGTACAAAGGCATTAAAGCCTTTGATGTTTTTAATCTCCTGCAAATCCCTGGCGGCACCGTCAAACACAACGCCGTTGCCTGATTTACTGTAGATGGAATTGGCCAATGTAGCACCCATGATGCCGCCACCGCTGATCTTTCCAAAAGCATCGGCAATATATAAATCGCCTTTCGTCAGTATATCAATCGGCCATGAATTGGTATTGCCTTTTCTACCTTGCCTGGCGCCTCTGTCTTTGATATTTTTTTCCACATCGGGTCGGCTTGGCATATACATAGCAGTAACCGCACGGCCTGTCATTAAAGTATCGTTCACAGTTTTCCATCCACCTTCGAATTGATTTAGATAACCTTCATTTTTCAAGACGGTCCATGCATCATCAATCATTATGTGCTTTGCCCTTGTCAGCAGGCTATCCGGAATTTTTGGTCTTCCATCTGCAAACCGTTCTCCTTTCCATTCCGAAGTAAGAAAGATTAATTCTTCTTTCGAAATAGTTTGTGCGAATAGGGAACTCGCAAAAGATATACTTACCAGGAGTAAGAAGATAACAAGTTTTATTTTCATGTGTTGATTCGTTTAAGACGATGATGAGTTGAGACCGTGTTATTGTTCCAATACTTCCCCACTCTTTGCTATATTTTTCACAGCTTGTTCGCCAAGCCTTTCCTTCAATTGTGTAAGATATAAGCTACGCGGTGATACATGCATATCGATCGATTCTACATGACCATTTGGTTTGGTAAGGTCCTGCAAGCCTGCATTGAACACGACCGCATTTATTCCGACATGACCAAACGAATAGTTTTGTGCTGTGGGTGGTCTTTGAATTAAAAAATCTCCCTCGCAATTCCAGAAAACAATATTGGCTCCGGCCCAGCCAATAATGTAATCCCAATATCTTGCTGTAAGTGGCGCTTTTACATTATCGTATAACACACCATTGACCCAATGATTGTGCGGTTCACTGGTTGAATATGGATTGACAGCCCTGCAATGCAGAAAAACATTGCCGCTTGCTTCATGGCCTTGTAATACAAAAGAATGTCGTCCTTTCTGTGAAAAACATCTTTGCACCAGGCAGAATTGTCCATTCATCTGGTAAGTGAAACGTCTGGCACCCATTCGGATAGAAACGGGTTCCCATGATTCACAATCCTGTACGGTGATCCATTTTGTACCGGCATTGCTTTGTACCACGCTATTGCCAAAATGAAGGGCTGTTATATTTCTTATCCATACATTTTTTGCGTTACTGATATTGATAAAATTGAAGTAATGATTTTCATCAGAGAAGTATTCTTCTCCCTGGTATTGATATTTCGGATCCAATTTGTCACGATCCATGTTGCCGTAATTTTTTTGGCGAACAGACGGATCATATTCTGATATAGCACGCAGGTTTTCGATGCCTACCTGCCCAACCCGTTCATCGGTGTATTTGAGAAGTTCTCCTCCTCCCCAACGGGTTTCAATGGCGCAAAAGATGGGAGCATCAATTGTGATAGCATTGCCCTTTATGTCCACAATTGTTCTGTCATAATTAATATTGAAAGGTTGCCACCTGTTTCTTCCTACTGTTACACTGTCTTCACCTAATTCTTTAATCCATGCCTGGTTGCCAATACGCCTTACAATTACTTTATCGCCTTTTCTAAAGCCTTTGCCAGATGCCACATTAAATCTGACTGCGCCAACGGGCACATAGTTA
>DASTIZ010000146.1:0-8607 GCA_035717045.1 Chitinophagaceae bacterium | reverse complement strand
CTGTAAAAAATAAGAAAGACACCCAAAAGATCACTCCCCTTGTTTTCTTTAATTCATTTTTAGTCAGTGCAGGTTTGACAAACGTCCAGAATTCACGAAAAACAAATGGAAATGCAAGAATAAACCCCATAACAAACATCGAAGTAAAAAACAGTGATACCTGGCCTGTGGTATCAACATTTTGCATGGTTACACCTATCTTACCGATGCACATTTTATCACCTAACCCTACCTTATGCCCCCATTCACAGATTTTTTTAAAGGTGACAAAATCTTCGTGTATAGGACCTAACACAATTTTATCAACGATGAAATCATTATAAATAGCTGCCACGATCATCCCCAACACAACGAACAGGACGCTTCGAAAAAGATGCCTCCTGAGGACTTCAAGGTGATCGACAAAAGACATTTCAGCCTTTTCTTCACTTCCTTCTTTTTTTTTCCAGCCAAATAAACTGAAAGCCATTTTTACAAATTAGAATCGCAAATATAAGTATGGCTGCTGTAACCTCTTTTAAAAACAAAACCCCGGCAAATACCGGGGCTCGTTTTTCGGGTCTTCAATTTTTATTTTACAGCCAATGCCTTATCAATTATGAAATTGAGGTTGCTTCTGTGGGCACGGGTTTGTTCATCAGTTGAAACCGCTGTTGCCAGCAACCCTTTGATCTTTTTCAGTGTGTGAAGCATCGCCGCTTTTGAGGCATTGTCATAAGGGCTTACCGGGGCCGATATGATTGCTGCCAGTCCTTTTACATACTCGGTTTGCAAATTCAGCCTGTACAAATTCACATTAGTTTTCAGATCAGCCGCAAATACGGCGTTTGTCAGGTCATTCATCATATCAGCCGCCGTGTATTTATTCCCATACAAAGTGCTGTTATTGATTCTTGTCAGCGTGTTTGCACTGAGCAAATGAGCAAAAACGTTCACCTGCAGAGCAAGTACTGATGTTTGTGGCTTAATATCTTCGCTGGTCCCAAAGAAATTGAAACCACGACGCTGTAATTGCAGATAAGGAAATAACGCAGCATCACTTTTGAATGCATCAGGCGCGAAAATATATTTTGTTAATAATGCCATTGCTTTCTTTTGATACGCAGTAGAAACCGGCGTAAATGGTTTGGCAGTTGTTTCTTGTCCTACAAAACTCCTGTCGACCATTACACCACCGATATAGCGGCTTACGCCCTGTGCCATACCGTTTCTCTGTCCCATTAACGTTCCCCAGCGTGCTCTTAGCTCAGCATAAGATCTGCCGGGCTTGCTGTATTTCTCTTTTAATTTACCTACCAATGAATTAACCAGATCAAATCTCTGTTCAGCATACGCAACCATATCACTGCTCATATCATTGATCATAACTCTTGGATCGATACCGCCACCGCCGGGCGCACGCATATCATCGGCATCATTCCCGAAAGTATGACCGGGTTCCGTGCTGCGGTTCAGGATCTTCTTTAAACCGGCCCATTCTTCGGAAGCGCTGAATGGAGTATAACCAAATTCAATAGCCCAGATGTCGTATGGACCCGCTTTTGTAGTATAATAATCACCTTGCTTATTTCTGTCCAGGGAAACATTCACAGCCGGATAATCCATTACTGAGCCTGTTAACCCTTTTGAATGGGTGACTTCTTTATTGTTTATTTCAGCCAGGCTCAGCATCTGGCTCGCCTTCATATTATGGTTCAGTCCCATTGTGTGACCCATTTCATGCATGATCAGGTAGTAGAGGAACTGCTTATGTAGCTCCTTTATTTCAGCATCTGAAGCACCGGTCGCTTCTAAGGTGGTAAGACCAGTCGTAAACTGAGCTTTTAGTTCCTGTGCCAATGTGCAAGCCATCCATTTCTTATAACCCGGGAACGACACATCGTCTTTATTTGGATTCAAAAGCAAAGAAGGCAGATCGGTATTGATCGACTTTACATCAAATAATTCTTCTGCAATCGGGCTTGAGCTTCCGGACATCCATTCTACGGTGATATCCGCACCCAGAATCTGACCTGTTTTTGGATTGACGAAGCTGGGCCCGATAGCTCCATAAGGAGGGTAGGGCGACGATACCCACCGGATAACATTGTAGCGAATATCGGCAGGATCCCATTTAGCATCGTCGGGCATGATCTTCATGACCACTGCATTCTTAAAACCAGCTTTTTCAAAAGCTTCATTCCACTTTTCACCGGCTTCTTTGATGGTCTGGCGATATTCGACAGGAGTGGTGTTTTCGATCCACCAAACGATTGGTTCAACAGGCTCGCTGACCGCAGCATTTGGATCTTTCTTCTTCAAATCCCAGCGATTGATCACGTCCTTGTAATCGGCAACTTTAATGGTTGTAAGATTCTCTACTTCCTGTGTAAAATAACCAACTCTTGGATCATCAAAACGAGGGCGAAAATCATTTTCCGGCATTTCAAGAAAACTATGCTGGAAACGAATACGATTATAACGGGCATCAGTAATATCTTTCCTGCCCTGGTTAAATGGAGCAGGATTATCATAAGCAAGCTCCACTACAACATCAGTATTATTTGGATAAGAACGAACTGTTTTATAACCAGACTTGGCAGTATTCAGGCTACCGAGGTTAAATACAAATTGCGCTGCAGGACCGGGAGCAATCAAAGGTTTTACCGGGTCGAGTTTCTCACTCAAGAATAATGCATCACCTGCTAAAACATAACCCGTTGAATCTTCACCATCGATTTTAGCAGAATAAAAAACGGCTTCTGTTACATCCACGTTTGCTGCTTTGCTTACAGCATTGTTCGGGTCGTACCAGAAGTTTGTGTTCACCTGGGAGAACTCGACTTTGTCAAAATTCTTTTTGATTTTGAACACCCATGTGGCGCGGATCATGTTTTGATGCAGGAACAAGCTGGTCGGGCCACCCATTGAGAAACTCTGGTAGATGTATTCTTTACCCAATTGATTTTTCTTTACATATAGTTGCACACTGCCATTAGCAGTATCCTGGTAAAGGGTGAACAAACCGTCAATTTTCTTGCTTGACTTCACCTTCTCAGCCACCGTAGGTTTGGGAGGCGTCGGTGGCGCCTTCTTCGTCGTATCTGCTTTTGCGGCCGGATTATTTTGTGCAAAGCCGTACATGCACATAATAATTCCGCTTGCCAGTAAAAGCAAGGTTCTTTTTGCTTGTATCATATTCGTATTGATTTTTTTTGAGAGGCGAAAGATAAACTTATGGACGGAAGTTTAAAAAAATAAAATGGACCAGCGGTAGCCCGGAAACTTTGTTGAAACAGCCAACAAACCGGTTATTTCAACTTCTTGATTTTGACCATTTCTATGCGGGTATCACTGACGTTCATAATGTCAAATTCATAGTCCGCAATAATGATCCGCTCTTTTTGTTTGGGGATGGTTTCGTGGTAGTTGATAATAAACCCCGAAAGAGTTTCCGTTTCATCTTCAGGGAAATCAAACCCGTATTTTTCATTAATATAATCCAGTTCGAGCCGGCCTGAAAAGATGTATTCGTTGTCCGCAATTTGCTTTTCAACAAACTCCTCCACATCATACTCATCCTGGATCTCACCGAATATTTCTTCAAGCACGTCTTCCATGGTAATGATTCCCGCCGTGCCGCCAAACTCATCTACCACCCAGGCTATGCTCTTTCGTTCCCGGGTGAATTTATTAATAAGATCGGTTGCACTCATGCTTTCGGGTACGGCTGGAATAGGTAATAGCACAGCTTGAACATTTTCAGGACGCTTGAACATATCGAGCTGATGCACATAGCCAATGATATGATCAATGTTGCCTTCATACACCACAATCCTCGATAACTTGGTTTCGATGAAGATCCTGCGCAATGCCTCAATCGATTCTTTTATATCGATACCGACGATCTCTTTTCTTGGAACCAAACTCTGCCGAATCCTGATCTTTGGAAGTTCCAATGCGTTTTCAAAAAGCTCGGTGTTTAACGGTTGCTTTTCTTCTTCTACTTCTTTTGCCTGGCGAAAAAGATGTTCAAGGTCGGTGCGACCAAAAACTTCTTTCTTTTCATCGACTCTCACATTGAAAACATATTTTAATAACCATTTGGCAATGGCGATAAACCCGGCTGCGATAGGGTAGAACATCTGGTAAAACATATCGATCAATTGCGCCAGGCGGGTAAGTAATACATCGGCTCTGGCACGAAAGATGGCCCGCGGTATAAATTCGGCGAATATCAGGATCACTATCGTTGATAGCACGATCTCAATGAGTATTTGCAATGTGTCCGATCCAACATTTAATTGAACCCACAGCGGCTCCATCACTTTGCTGATCTGCAAACCAAAGAATACGAGAAAAATATTAAAGCCGATCAATGTAGTGCCTAAAAAATATACCGGATGGTCAATGAACTGGTCCAGGATCTGTCCGCTTGTTCTTCCCTGTTTTTTTTTGAGTTCAATGCTCATTTTATTAGCGCTGTAGTAAGCCATTTCGATGCCCGCAAAAAAACCCATGAGCAGGATGGTAATGATGAACCAGATTATAATTCGGGCCTCGTACATTGGACGGTAAAGATAGTTAAAGGAGTCAGATGTGCTTTGAGATTACTACTAAGTAAATGACGAAAATCAATTGGTCGGAAAAAGTTATATAGGTCACATAAGTCATATGGGTCGAAAACCATATAGGTGGTAAAGGACAACGGTCATAAGCCAGTTCCACGGCCTTTATGATTATTATCACTTATATGACCATTATGACCGGGCATTCATTTATTAAGAAAGCTCCTGACTATTTCCTCCGCTTCTTTGCAGGCCCTGCTGAGATGATCATTCACGACCACCTTGTTGAATTGATCTTTAAATGAGAGTTCATATGAGGCTTTATTGAGGCGGGTGGTTATACTTTCGGATGTTTCTGTGCCCCGGCTGCTTAATCTTCGTTTTAACTCTTCTACTGAAGGGGGATCGACAAAGATGGAAAGCGTGTGTTCAGGATGCTGTTGCTGAACATGGAGGGCTCCCTGTACATCAATATCCAGTAAAGGAGTTTTTCCTTCTTTCCAGATGCGATGCATCTCTGACTTTAATGTGCCATAATATTTTCCTTCGTATACCATTTCCCATTCTACAAAGGCATTGCCCTGTATCCTTTCTTTGAATTCTTCCACACTCATAAAATGATAATCCACCCCATCTTTTTCATGCACTCTCTTTTCCCGGGGTGCTGCTGACACTGAAAAAGCCAGCTTGTCCGGAAATGTTTGTAATAAATGTCTGGTGATCGAAGTTTTGCCGGCGCCTGATGGAGCTGTAATGATGATGATCTTGTTTTCCGAAGGCATGTGCAAAGAAAAGGAGAAAATCTAATTTGAGATTTTCTCAATCTTTTTCTGAATTATTTGTTTTTCAGTTTCCGTTCTGGCAAGTGAGGCTGCCCGCCGAAAATTCTCTTTGGCTTTTTTGTGGTCTACTCCGCAATAGAATTCACCGGGCAAGGTGACAGTAAGCGCTGATCATTTGACATAGATGCGACTCCAGATTCTGGATGCTGGATGCTGGATACTGGATGCTGGATACTGGATGCCGGGTACTAGATTCGTGACCAATTGAGAGAGAACTTCCATCCAGCATCCAGTATTTATAACAAATGACTCTGTACGAATTGGACAGGTTTGAAAGAAATTATTTCTTTTTAAATACACGCATAGTCGCGTAAATCAGCAAACCAATTCCAAGAGCTACTCCAATGGCCTTTATATCACTGCTTTTTGCACTGCTTAATAGCCAAACAGCGATCAAAACACCTAGTACAGCAAAAATATTTCCAAATCTTATTTTGAAAAAGCCAATATGTTCCGATCTTTTTTTTCGAAGAACTATAAGTGTAATGCAAACAATAGCGTAGATGATTACTCTTGTGATTGCGCTGATGGTTGCAGCCTCAAGAAATGAATACGTAAGGGAAGCGATTACTGTTATAGTCGTAAATAACAATAGTGACCAGGTTGGTGTCTTATATTTTGGATGAATAAATGAAAATACTTTTGGAAATTGATTTTCTTCACTAAATGCAAACGGTAGCCTTGAACCCACCAGCATGATTGCATTTAACGTACCGACAATCGAAAACATAGCGCCGAGCGCAATGATCAGTCCCCCGGTTTTACCCATGAATACTTGAGAGGCGTCTGCCAAAGGTTTTTCTGCCGAGGCCAGCGATGGCAAAGTGCCAATACTAACGATTTGTACCAGCATGTAAATACAAGCGATAATTAATGCTGCAAGCAGCAGAGCGAACGGAAGATTCTTTTCCGGGTTTTGTACCTCTCCCGAGTTGACAAGTACTGATTCAAAACCGCCAAATGCAAAGACTAATAACAATACAGTTGAGGAAAAGGAATTAAACCCCGGCAGTTCTTTGGCCTCATAATTTTCTCCTTTAATAAAGAAAAACCCGACAACGATAAATAGCAACAGGGGCAACAGCTTTGCGAATGTTAAGAAATTATTAACCTGGGTACTGTTCTTTACCCCGACATGATTAATATAGCCTAACACAAGTGTAAGCAATACGATTGTAATGATCCGTGCCGATGCTAAAGTGAACCACTCAGAGAAAACAGATAGATAAGTTACCAGCAAATTGATCAATGCGGCATACGTGATAAATCTCGTCAGCAACAATAACCAGCCTGTAAGAAAAGCAGGAAGCGGACCGAATGAAGACAACGCGTATAAATAAGGACCACCTGTTTTATCAAAACGACTGCTTACTTCGGCAAAACATAAAATGATAACGAATACAGCCATTGCGCAAATGAGGAAAGCCGCGATACTATATACACCAACTTCCTTAAAAGCTTTTGAAGGCAATCCAAAAATTCCCGAACCAATTACTCCATTGATGACTAGCAGCACCATTGCCCATCTGCTGATGCTCCGGTTTAGCATTGGGAAAAGATAAGTAAAAAAGCAAAAAGGCAACGATTGTGAGGACACTATCGTTGGCAGCATCATAAGACGTTATCGCCAGGGCTCGTGTCCTCACGAGCCGCTAATGAAACTGCATAATCTCTGAAGCGATAGAGGAATTCAAAATTATTGATCCCGGCTTCATAAAATCTTTAGTATTGGGAAAAGATAGGGGAAAAAAGGTCAAAGGTTATCGGACACAATCACTGCTATTGGGCTCGTGCGGACACGAGCCTGCGACACAGTCATTGGCATTGGGAGCGTGAATTGCTACGGATACGCGCCATGGCAGTTCAATTGTTAGGAGAGTCAGTGAGCAAAGAATCACTTTGTTCTTTGTATCTCAGCACCAAGAGCTCGTAACCGATCATCAATACGCTGATAACCCCGGTCGATCTGTTCGATATTTTGAATGACACTTGTTCCTTCCGCACTCAACGCGGCGATCAACAAAGCCACACCGGCACGAATATCAGGACTGCTCATTCTGATACCACGTAGTTTTTGTTTTCTTTCCAAACCGATCACAACAGCACGGTGCGGATCGCAAAGAATGATCTGCGCTCCCATGTCGATCAGCTTGTCAACAAAGAACAACCGGCTTTCAAACATTTTTTGATGAATCAGCACACTTCCTTTTGCCTGTATGGCTGTAACTAACACGATACTTAAAAGATCCGGGGTAAATCCCGGCCAGGGATGATCATAAATGGTTAGTACACCACCGTCAAAATACCGGTGCACTTCATAAGTCTCTTGTTCCGGAATATGAATGCTGTCATCACCACTGAGATCCATTTGTATTCCCAACTGTTGAAACTTTTCAGGAATAATACCAAGGTGCTTAACCCCGGCATTCCTGATCGTCACCTCGCTTTGCGTCATGGCAGCGAGACCTATAAAGGAACCCACTTCGATCATATCCGGCAACATGGTGTGCGTGGTTCCACTGATATAATCAACACCGTCGACCGCGAGCATATTACTGCCAACCCCACTGATCTTTGCGCCCATGTTGATCAGCATTTTGCATAGTTGCTGGATATAGGGTTCGCACGCGGCGTTATAAATCGTCGTAGCCCCCTTCGCCATCACCGAAGCCATGAGAATATTGGCGGTGCCGGTTACGGAAGGTTCATCAAGCAATAGGTTTGTTCCTTTGAGATTTGGTGCTGTTAAATGAAAGAATCCGTCTTCTTCATGATACGTAAATTCAGCCCCCAACTTTTCAAAACCGAGAACATGCGTATCCAGCCTTCTTCTTCCAATCTTATCACCGCCGGGTTTTGGAATAAAAGCTTTCCTGAATCGTGAGAGCATGGGGCCCGCCAACATCACCGATCCGCGAAGTCTCCCACTTTTTTTTCTGAATGTTTCGCTGTGCAAATAATCAATGTCAACATCATCTGCCTGGAAAGTGCATTCAGATCTTTGTGATCTTTCGATTTTCACCTTCATATCGCCCAGCAATTCGATCAGCAGGTTTACATCCAGTATATCGGGAATATTTGAAATGGTAACTTTTTCAGGAGTAAGAAGCACAGCGCTGATGATTTGCAGCGCTTCATTTTTTGCGCCCTGGGGAATGATCTCGCCTTTTAGTTTTTTACCACCTTGAACTTCAAAGTACATCTTATTGGTTAGTTTA
>DASTIZ010000145.1:0-5596 GCA_035717045.1 Chitinophagaceae bacterium | reverse complement strand
TTTTCTTGCCAATCTCTATTTGCTGTGGAAGACGATTACATTTTCCAACCGCGCCACTGAAATGCAGAAGAAGAATATTGCTGCGTGCAAACATCAATATCACGGAATGAAGAAAGGGTTGTGGCAATACGGATTGTTCAGAGGAACAAAGCCATCTTAGGATTTCAGCGTTTTAGCGCCCCAGGTGCAAAAATTTGCCACAGAAACCCAGAGTCACTGAATTAATTTTCGACTTAACTTTATCGATTACAAAAACCTTCACATGCGAGTTTATTTCGTTTTCTTTTTTTCACTTTTCACCTTTCACGTTTCACAAGCCCAAAAAAAACCGCTCGATCATACGGTCTACGATGGCTGGCAAAGTATTGGCGAAAGAATGATCAGTAATGATGGCAAATGGGTTGTGTACAGTATCAATGTACAGGAAGGAGACAATGAATTGGTGATTCAATCTTCCGATGCAAAATATAAGAAGACGATACCGAGAGGCTATAACGCGGTAATTTCTGAGGATAGCCGCTTTGCAATCTTTAAAATAAGACCCTTATATAAAGACACCCGTGATGCCAGGATAAAAAAGAAAAGACCTGATGATATGCCTAAAGACTCATTTGCGGTTGTGGAATTGGGCAGGGACTCTGTTTTTAAATTATCGAGAGTAAAAACATACAAAACTCCTGAAAAGGGAGCGGGCTGGGTTGCCTGGCATTTGGAAAAGAAACCTGAAACCGATAAGCCAAAACAAGCAGGGACGGATCAAAGTATAAAAGTTGTCGATAGTTTAAGACAAACGATCGACTCATTAAAGGCATTGGTCAATCAGCTATCCAAAGAAGGGAGAAAGAAGAAAAAGAATAAAGATGATGACGAAGAAATTGGGAATTGGCAATCGGCAACATACAACGATCTCATACCGGATGATCACGACTCACGACTCACGACTCCCGACTTAGATGCAGACGGGGACGACCCGGTAACACCTGCCACCCCCGAAGGAACCGACCTTGTTTTAAAGAACCTGCTCACCGGCGAAGAGAAAACTTTTCCACTTGTTAGTGAATATTACTTTGACAAGAAAGGGAAAAAACTATTGCTTGAAACGACCAGGAACTCAAAAGATTCATTAAGCAAAGCTTCTGTTGCATTGATCGATCTCGGGACCATGCAAAAGAAAACGATCAGCGAGGGAGGAAACGATTTCAAAAACTATGCTTTTTCTGAGGATGGCTCGCGACTCGCGTTTGTTGCCGAACGAAACGCAAAACCAAAAGAACTTCAAAAGTTTTATAAGCTATGGTATTATAGTGACGGCGCGGATAGCGCCATCATGGTCGTTGATAAGAATTCGGTCGGAATGAAACTGGGAATGACAGTAAGCGAATTTGGAACCGTAAGCTTTAGCAAGACCGGCAGAAGATTATTTTTTGGAACGGCACCGATACAACCTCCTAAGGACACAACCCTTGTTGATTTTGAAACAGCAAAAGTCGACGTTTGGCATTACAAGGATGACTATTTGCAAACTGTCCAGTTGAGTCGATTACAGCGGGACCTGCAGGAAAACTTCCTGGCTGTTTATGATATTGCGTCAGGCGGGATCAGACAATTAGGCTCAAAAGAAATCCCCACGGTTTTACAGACCAATGAGGGCGATGGAGAAATTTTTGTTGGCATAACTGATTTTGGTAAAAGAGTAGAAAGCCAGTGGACCGGGAACACGCTGAAAGATATTTACACGATCAATGTTGCCGATGGTACAAAGCAATTAGTGATAAAAGACCTGAACGGATTTACTTCTCCGCAATATATTTCTCCGACAGGAAAATATATAATGTGGTATGACCGCAAGACCAAAAATTATTTTACCTGGAATGGTGAAAGGATAAGGAACATCAGTTCAAAAATAAAGACCTCTTTATGGAATGAAGAGAATGAGACACCTGATCTTCCACCTCCTTATGGCGTGATGGCCTGGGAAAAAGATGATAAAGCCGTTTTGATTTATGATCGCTTTGGTGTTTGGAGAATGTCTCCAGGCGGATCAATTAACCCACAATTAGTTGTTGATGACAGAAAGAACAAAAGGAATTATCGCTACATCCGTGTTAATCCTGAAGAAAGATTTTTGGAACCAGGACAACTTGTTGTTTTCCGAACTTTTAGCGATGCGAATAAAAAGGCTGGCTTGTGGCAAGGTTCGTATTCTTCCAATTTAAATAATGCGGGCTTAAAGCCGATCAATGCAGACGAACAGTTTTTCATCGGCCAGGTGGCCAAAGCTGAAAATGCCGATGTTTACTTATTCACTAAAGAAAACTATAATGAATCCCCGAATATTTATGTTGCCGAAAATATGGGAGGTAAGATCACGGCTAATCTTAATGATCCACCGGTTGATAAATCGACGCCAATAAGAAAATTATCTTCTATAAATCCCCAGCAAGGAAATTATTATTGGGGTACGGTCCAGTTGATAAAATGGAAAGCCTATAATGGAAAAGAAACGGAAGGGATCGTCTTTAAACCAGAGAACTTTGACCCAAAGAAAAAATATCCACTTATCTGTTATTTCTATGAGACATTGAGTGATGGGTTGTATACTTATCAGCCGCCTTCACCAACACCCAGCCGGCTGAACATTCCATTCTTTGTCAGTCGTGGCTATGTGGTGTTGGCTCCGGATATTCACTACGGTACAGGTCATCCTGCACGGGATGCATACAACCACGTGGTTAGTGGGGCGAGGTACCTGGTAAAACAGGGTTATGTTGATAGCACAAGAATCGGCATACAGGGACAAAGCTGGGGTGGTATCCAGGTTGCCCAATTAATTACAATGACAAAACTTTTCAAAGCGGCGTGGGCCGGCGCCCCGGTTGCAAACATGACAAGTGCTTATGGAGGTATCAGGTGGGAGAGCGGCTTGAACCGGCAATTCCAATACGAAAAATCGCAAAGCAGGATAGGCGCGACACTTTGGGAAAAACCAAACTTATATATTGAAAATTCGCCGCTTTTTCACTTGCCAAAAGTAACCACGCCATTAGTCATAATGCACAATGATGCAGATGGCGCAGTACCCTGGTACCAGGGAATTGAATTGTTTACTGCGATGCGAAGGCTAGGTAAGAAAGTCTGGATGCTTAACTATAACGGCGAAGCCCACAATCTTGTTGAGAGAAGAAATCGGAAGGATATACAAATAAGGGAGCAGCAATTTTTTGATTGGTTATTAAAAGGTGAGCCTGCGCCAAAATGGATCAGGGAGGGTGTACCTGCTGTGAAAAAGGGGAGAGATTGGGGGCTGGAGTATTAGGTTGTTCCGTTTAAAGGTTAAGAGTTTAACGGTTCAGATAAAGGGAATGACCTAAGCACGGAAAACCATTAAACCTTTTAACCAATTAAACCTTTAAACACATTAAGCCGCTTGCGTACTAATGTATTTCACCAAACTTCTTTTAGCTATCGGCAATAATGTTTCTTCAACAGGAAGACCCAATTCAATTTGAATAGAATAGACGGCAGGATTCGGCAATTGATTCCGGTATCTTATCAATTCAGATTTTATACTTTCAAAAGTGTTCACAAAATTTCGATCCCAGCTGTTCACATATGCTGTCTTCATGCTGCGATATTTCTCATCGTGCTTTTCAAAAATAGAAAGCCGGTAATGATAGACAAGAGTTTGTTTTTGTACGGCCGTGTTTAAGAAGAAATAACCCTCTTGTATGTCCAGGGGAATAATGCCTACCGGGTTTATGAGGATATTGTCTTCAACCAGTTCATAGATCTCCACTCCGCTGTTGATTGTGCCCTTCATTTCGACAGCGGAATAATTAATGATATCTTCCAGTTCCTGCATCAACTCATCGTCGCCGATCATTTGCTCGTATAATAACTGGAGTTTTTCCAGTTGAATGCCACTTAGTTTTTTTGGAAAATGTTCCTGCAGGAATTTCTTATTCTCACGAAATGCCACAAGATTGTTGTAATGAAAAATAACATCCGAAAGCTGCGGGTACAGTTTACTTTCGTTAAAATATTTATTTACTTCCTGTAAATACGCCAGCAAGGTATATTTTTTGAGTTCAAAATCAATATAGCCTTCGGCAAACCAGGTTTCGGATAGTGACTTCATAATCTTAATCGGTTAGTTCATGTAATTTATAAAAAAGACGTCAAAATTTAAAAGTATGTTTACCTAAGTTTGTTAAAAGAAATACTATGCCAAAGACAATTTTATATTTATTTTTTCTTATAATCTTTTCTTCGTGCAGCTCTGTTAAATATTATATTGTCCGCCATGCGGAAAAGGAAACGGCCTCAGCCGGTACGGTAATGAATACCCCCGATGATCCACCCTTGTCTGCAGCCGGCAGGGTACGGGCCATCGGCCTGAGAGAAGCACTAAAAAATAAAGGGATACAGTATATTTTCTCAACCAATACCCTCCGAACCATTTCTACAGCACAACCGTTAGAAGAGTTACAGGGTGGAACCAGGATTGAAACTTACAATACCCGGGATTCGCTGGATCATTTTATTGACCGTATAAGACTCATTCAAAAAGGCAACGTATTGATCGTCGGTCATTCAAATACTGTTGATGATATCGTAAATAAGCTGGTGGGAGAAACAAAAGTCCCAAACGATCTTCCCGATTCAGAATATGACAATCTTTATATCGTAACGAAAAAAGGCAACCGCTACAGGTTCGAAAATAAGACTTATGGGAATCCAACAAATTAAACCAGGATTAAGGGATTGTAAGGAATTATGTGGAAATTGAGACGTTTAGATCTGTAGGGATAAACCAAGAGACGATTGCGTCCGGTTTCTTTGGTAATGATATTTGCAGAGATTAAAAAAAATTCTTTCGGCTTGTTTTCTTGGGAAGAAATTTCATATTGATTCGGGGTACCGGAGCTTGAGGCGACCCTTCGAATTAAGCCACTTTCCGAATTTCCTCAATAATCCTAATAATCCAGTTAATCCTGGTTCAATATTCTCTGTCCCCATTAAAATTCTCCAGCTCTTTAGCCACTGCTGTTAAGAAAGTAGCACCCAAACTTCCGTCAACAATGCGATGATCATAGCTCATGCTTAAATACATCATATGGCGGATGGCGATGCTGTCACCGGCAGGGGTTTCTACAACTACAGGGCGTTTCTTAATCGCACCCACAGCAAGTATGGCAACCTGTGGCTGATTGATGATTGGCGTACCCATCAAACTTCCAAATGTGCCGACATTAGTTAAAGTAAACGTACCGCCCTGGGTCTCGTCAGGTCGTAATTTATTATTACGGGCATTATCGGCGAGTGCATTTACTTGTTTTGTCAATCCCACCAGGTTCAATTGATCAGCATTCCTGATAACGGGTACGATCAGGTTTCCGCTTGGCAATGCTGTCGCCATCCCGATATTGATATCTTTCTTGATAATTATTTTGTCGCCGTCAAGCGAACAGTTCACCAGCGGGAATTTTTTAATACAACGAACAATTGATTCAATAAATAACGGTGTAAATGTGATCTTTGTTCCTTCTCTTTTTTCAAAATCCTTTTTCACTTTATCCCGCCACAATACAAGATT
>DASTIZ010000144.1:0-3929 GCA_035717045.1 Chitinophagaceae bacterium | reverse complement strand
AGGCATAAAGGCTGTGTATTTTCGACACATTAGGACGAAAGTAATAAAAAACTTCATGTAAAAAAGCGATTTTTAGCAACTCGGTCAGAATCTTCAAAAACAAAACGGTTTCTCTTTTTGCCCTCGACTATTCAGTGCCAGCGTATTTACGTGAAATAGATTTATCCCGTTTCAAACTCCTCATTGACCAGGTTTCTTTTGATTCTGGCATGCGTGCAATTACGTGCATGGGTTTTGTGATGGCGTGGAGAATTTATACCTGCTTAAGGGTTAGAAAGGCCCCATCATTGGTGATGAAGTTGGTATTTCGAATGGGATTGCCTGCAATAAATGGATCATTGCCTTAAGCGTAGCCCTGGTCAGCCTTACAATCCTTGTTAGCACAATGTTCAAAAAGAAACATTTGAAATCTGCGGTCTGAAATTTGAAATTTCGTTGGCCCCCCTATCTTTGCGCAACAAACTTTTAGCATGGATCAACAGCAAGCTAATAAACATAGGTTATGGTGGGGGTTAGGATTCCTGGTATCGGCTGCACTACTTGCCATCGCAATCGTCACACATTGGGAATGGCTTACCCTGCTGCTTCCATTTGTCGCCACAACATTTGTGAAGGCTTTAGATATAATGTGAACTTTTTATTTTCACCTACCGAAGAAAAGCTAATTGCTTATAAAAAATCCCCGACGCGTCGGGGATTTTAATTTCCATCAGTTAAGATTTGTTCTGCGGATCATGTCACTGGCTGAACGCCCCTGGCGTTGCCTGTTCCACATTTCCTGCACAGTAAATTTTTTACCTTTTTGATTTTTTATCCCGACATGTATCGGGATGGTTTTTGCCACTGTTTCTTTTACTTCGCTGAACTCCCGATGGGCGTCGGGATGGTCTGTTGTTTTCTGGTCTAATTGTTCATGTACGGGCATAACAATGCTCTTCATAAATCCTCCTTTTTTTGATCTATCGGTTAACAATCGTCTGAGCTGTGTGAAGTAATAAAACCAGGAAATTTAAATAGGACTGGTTAGGTTACATTCTTCGTTGTAGTAATTAACTCCTGCTCAGTTTTGCTCCGCAAAGATATGAATGAAACGTTTATTATGCAAATGAAGGAAGCATGAATTTGATAAACGGTTGTTTGTTGAGTAGGTTATATTTTGAGACCTAGATAATTAGAAGAACTTTCGAGATCAGTAATGAATTTTGGCCATTCCTTATTTGAACAAGAGCGGGCATGAAATAATTGTAGCGTTATGATTACCTTTCATTTTTTTGTATGGAAGTTAATATCCGAAAAGCAACACTGGGTGATCTTGGCACTCTTCGCCGTTTTGAACAGGGTGTAATTAGTGCAGAGCGACCATTTGATCCTACGTTGAAAGAGGGGCACATCAACTATTATGATCTTGAACACATGATCGGTTCGCCGGATACCGAGTTGCTGGTTGCTGAAATAAACGGCAACCTTGTTGGATCGGGTTATGCTAGAATTGAATCAGCAAAACCTTATTTAACCCACAGGCAACATGCTTACCTGGGTTTTATGTATGTAGAACCGGAGCATCGCGGTAAAGGCATAAATAGGATGATTGTGGTAGCGTTAAAACAATGGTCATTGTCGCAAAAAATTACCGAGCTAAGACTCGAAGTTTATTATGACAATCTTTCCGCAGTAAGCGCTTATGAAAAAGTTGGCTTTACAAAACACATGATCGAAATGCGAATGGGGTTAGAAGATGAAATCAGGCGATCTGGTTTATAAACAACGGCAACCCGGTCACCCATTCATCATCAATATAAAGCTCGAATGAATAGCGGCCATGCTTATTGAACTTTATCTGGTTAAAATTGAACACAAGATTTACCGCGGAATATTGTCCGTTTCTTGGTTTTGAAATATTCATTTGACCTTCTATGGGTTTTATCAGCTCCTCTCCCGCTCCGTCAATAAACCGCAATCGCATATCATGTTCACCAACTTCCCTTTCGGAAAATCGCAACCGGCACGCCACTGAAAACATGGCCTGCACAAACGGAAATTGCTTTGAATGGATCGAATCAAAGGTTCCCACTACGGTCAGCTTGCTGTTGTTATCCTGTGCGAAATCACAAAGGGTGAATATCTCGATCTCCATTAGTTAAAAATACTGAATTAAAATACGCGGGATTGGAATTGCAATTATTCATGCTGCGTGCGGGTCATAAGGTCAACAAAAAGTGCCTAAGAATTTGATCCAGGATGTAGATACCTGGAACACGCGTCTCCCCTGCGACTAAGCTAAATATTCTGTTGGTTCCGGTGCATACCTGTAGCGTTCATAGTTATCAAAACGCCGGATTCCAGGACGACCCGGTGCTGCCGAAGGGTCTCTTAATCCCTGGCCGTATTAATGGCAAAGCCCCCACATTTCTGCAGAGGCTTCATTATTTCGTCATTAGGGATCCTTTCAATCCTGGCTATCCTGGTGTCGATTATTTCACTTCTTCAAACGGCACATCCTGTACATTCTCCGCATTCCCGTTTCCTCCAGGTTGTTGGCCACCGGCTCCTTGTTGTCCCGCGCCACCCCCGGGTTGTTGTTGACCACCGGGTGCAGACTGCTGACTATTGTAAATATCCTGGCTTGCTGCAGTCCATGCATTGTTCAGCTCCGTCATGCTCGCATCAATTGCAGCTACATCCTGGGCTTTATGTGCTTCTTTCAATTTGTTTACTGCCGTCTCAATGGTAGTTTTTTTATCAGCCGGAATTTTATCACCGTATTCTTTTAATTGTTTTTCGGTTTGGAACACCAGGGCATCTGCGGTATTTAGTTTCTCGACCTTCTCTTTTGCTGCCTTATCTGTTGCTTCATTGGCCTTTGCTTCATTCTTCATTCTTTCGATCTCATCTTTTGTCAAGCCGCTGCCTGCTTCAATACGGATCTTTTGCTCTTTACCGGTGCCTTTATCTCGTGCCGTCACATGAAGGATACCATTGGCATCGATATCAAAGGTTACTTCGATCTGGGGTATGCCACGTGGTGCCGGCGGGATATTATCGAGATTGAACACACCAAGCGTTTTATTATCCTTTGCCATTGACCTTTCACCCTGCACTACGTGTATCTGTACACCGGGTTGATTATCGCTGGCAGTAGAGAATATCTCTGATTTTTTGGTAGGTATTGTCGTATTGCTTGGAATCAGCGGGGTCATCACGCCACCCAGTGTCTCGATACCCAATGACAGGGGAGTTACGTCAAGCAACAATACATCTTTGACTTCACCGGTCAACACAGCACCCTGTATCGCTGCACCCACTGCAACCACTTCATCAGGGTTTACACCTTTGTGTGGTTTTTTACCAAAGAATTTTTCAACGAGCTCCTGTACTTTTGGCATCCGTGTACTACCACCCACCAATATCACCTCATTGATATCAGATGTTTTCATGCCTGCATCCTTCAATGCCTGTTCACAGGGTTTCAAACAACGTTGGAATAAGTTATCGGCCAGCTGCTCAAATTTTGAACGGGTCAGCTTTTTTACCAGGTGCTTTGGCACCCCGTCAACGGCCGTGATATAGGGAAGATTAATCTCCGTTTCAGAAGAAGAACTCAATTCAACTTTGGCTTTTTCTGCCGCTTCTTTTAAACGCTGCAAAGCCATCGGGTCCTTACGCAGATCGATCGCTTCATCTTTTTTAAATTCATCAGCCAGCCAATCCATGACCACTTTATCAAAGTCGTCACCACCAAGATGGGTATCCCCGTTTGTGGATTTTACTTCAAATACGCCATCACCCATTTCAAGTATAGAAATATCAAACGTACCACCACCAAGGTCAAATACTGCTACCTTATGATCATGTTTGTCTTTATCAAGACCATAAGCAAGCGCAGCCGCTGTTGGCTCATTGACGATACGGCGGACATTCAAACCAGCAAT
>DASTIZ010000143.1:0-2290 GCA_035717045.1 Chitinophagaceae bacterium | reverse complement strand
AAAATCAGCATCACAATTCATTCAGATAGAACCGATGCAGGGCGCCCTCCCAAATTTTCAAACCACAGTAATGGTTTTGTACAATCACCAATATCTATATGTTGGATTTATCTGTGATGATTCATTGGGCAAAAAAGCAATTCGTGCTACTGATTTTCGCCGCGATTTTGGCATCCGAAGTCATGATCATGTTGCAATCGCCTTTGACGGCTTTAATGATAACCGCAACGCCATGGCATTAATGTCAAACGCATATGGCGTACAAAGAGACCTGCTTGTTTTCGACGATATTCTAACAGATGTGGATTGGGATGGTCTCTGGAAAGTAAGAACAATACGAAGCAATGACAGCTGGACAGCGGAGATAGCGATACCCTGGCAAACTTTACGTTATCCTAAAACCAGGGATTCAACCCAGCAGTGGGGTTTTAATGCTTACCGGACCAGGAGATTGAGTAATGAGATAGATGCATTTTCGGCTTATCCCAGAAATTTTTCTTTCACCAGAATGGCTTATGCCGGAATATTAAAAAACCTTCAACCGCCGCCGCCAAAACCAAATATTCGCATTCAACCTTATGTGCTGGGTTCATATGACAGGTACAAAAACTTTCCTGTAACAACCGATCCGGAAGAGAACAATTTCCGGGCAGGCGGCGATCTGAAGTGGGCGATCAATCCAAACTTAATCCTTGATCTTACAGCCAATACAGATTTTGCACAAGCCGATGCAGACAGGCAGGTAAATAATGTTACAAGATTCTCGGTTTTCTTTCCTGAACGGAGGCAGTTCTTCTTAGAAAATGCATCATTGTTTGGAGTCGGGGTAAGACCAAATGAAGACCTGTCTGGCGGGGCCATGCGCATTCAGCCGTTTTTTAGCCGCAGAATTGGATTGGATGATTTTGGCAACCCGATACCTCTTGATGCAGGTGGGAGATTTGTGTATCGGTCTTCAAAGAGAAATGCAGGTTTGATGGCCATGCGGCAAAGAAGATCATCGACAACCCCGGGAACGAATTTCTTTGTCGGACGCTTCTCCGAGAATTTTGGGAAGCAAAACAGGATTGGGGGATTAGTAACACTAAAGAACAATGATGATGTTACAAATGTGGTATCAGCTGTTGATGGTTTTTTCAGAATGGGTGAATCACATTCATTGAACACTATGATCGTTCACTCAAATACCAATGGTAACAGTATTACTGGGAAGAAAAACGGGTTTGCCGGTTATGCGCAATATTATTATACAAATAATCAATGGAAAATCTGGTTAACAGAAAGTGTAGTGACGAAAGATTTTAATCCCGAGATGGGATTTGTTTCCCGTAATGATGTAATTGGCTCTACGCCTGGATTATTCTGGTATTACCGCGGCAACTACCTGCCTTTTAAAAACTGGATACGGGCATTTGAACCGGGTGTATTTCCTGAATTTTATCACCAGCCTTCGACACGGAAATTGATAGAGAGGCAATGGATGATAAATCCTGTCTGGATCAATTTCCAGAAGGGAGGGTATTTCGGATATATCATAAATCCAACTTATCAATTACTCACCGAACCGTTTATGCCATTAGGGATAAATATCAGCGAGGGGAAATATCGTTACGTCAGGCATCAATTTTATTTCAGTACAGATCCATCCGGTGTAATAAGCACTAATCTTACCGTTGATATCGGTTCTTATTTCAACGGAGAACTGCATACATGGTCTGCTAACTTGAATCTTGCACCCAGTCCTCATTTTTTCTTACAGGCCCAGTTTAATCGCAATCATTTTAAGGCAGTAGGCGATCCCGCAACAAATAAGAAAGTTGACCTCTATAGTCTTTCGGGACGGCTCGCATTGAACCCGAGATTACAATTGATCGGTTTTTACCAAAATAATTCTGAGAACAACCTAAGTAATTATAACATTCGGCTTTCCTGGGAATATCAGCCGCTTTCGTATATCTATCTTGTCTTTAACAGGAGAGGCTTTGATAATACACAAATGAAAAGACAAACAGAAGATCATGCCATTGTTAAAGTGAGTTATTTACGACAGTTATAAGATGTAAAAACCACGAAAAGATGCTCAATTCCCAGTTATCAATGTTCCATGTACGATTGAGCGTTGAGCATTGAAAATCTCTTTTTATCGCCTTTAAAAACAAGACGGGACTGAGGACTTCCTGTTTACCAGCGGTCGTTGTGGGTTATAGATTTAAGAATGGCCCTTGTTTTGAATAAATTAGTTTATAGCGTTGTAAATATTTTTACAAGTCCATCAACTTCACTGCTGACG
>DASTIZ010000142.1:0-5237 GCA_035717045.1 Chitinophagaceae bacterium | reverse complement strand
TGATAAATACTTTTCCAGTCAGTTTGTTCAAATGATCTTGCCGCCGCGTGTTGTGACGCAATCGCTGCTTCAAGATGATAAGGAGAAATTTCAAAGGGTTCGGCTGCTTCTTCCATCAGTTCAAAGCCCTTACTCATCAATGAACGGTTCCACCTGCTCCGGTCCTGGTGTTTTAACAAAATAATATTATTATTGTCATCCAGTCTTGCATCCAGCCTTGAAGCCTGGAAGCACATTAGTGCAAGCAATGCCTTACTTCGTGGAAAAGATGTTAATTGATGTTGTGTCAACAGGAAACAGAGCCGCATCGCCTCTTCGCAAAGATCTTCACGGATCAGTTTATCCGGGTTTGACGATTTATAACCTTCATTGAACAGGAGATATAATGATTTTAAAACGGTGTCTGTTCTTAACGCCAGGTCGTGGTTTTGCGGAACTTCTAATTCAATCTTTTCTGTCCTGATCTTTTCTTTTGCCCGGTATATTCGTTTTGCAATGGTTTCATCGGTGGTTAAAAACGCTTTGGCGATTTCATTTACGCTTAAACCACATAGCGTTTTTAATGTTAAGGCAATCTGCGATTCTTCAGGGATTGCCGGGTGACAACATGCAAACATCATCCTCAACTGGCTGTCCTGCATTTCGGTTTCCAAAAACAATTCGGTTACCGTTGAGGATAAGGTGTATTCAGACTGAAGCAAATAACTATAGCGGGGATTTATTTCCCTGATTGTTCTTTCTCTCCTCAAAAAATCAATGGCTTTGTTTTTAGCCACCCGGCAAAGCCATGCAGAAGGATTGTCAGGAACACCATTAAAGCTCCAGGTTGTCATCGCCTGTAACAAGGTATCCTGTACAATATCGTGTGCTGTTTCTAAACTCTGAAGGCCTAAAAGTTTTGATAAAACAGCGACCATCTTTCCCGACTCGTGACGGAAAAGATGGTCGACCAATTGGTTGATGTTATTATCTTGATGCATTTCGTTTACGCTGGCTGGTCCGCTTCCACTTTCATTACCTGCCTTACCTGCACTTTACCGCCATGCGCAAGGTCGGGACAATCTTTTGAAAGCTCAACTGCTTCATCCATATCTTTTGCGTTAATGATAAAGAAACCGCCAACTACCTCTTTACCTTCTGTATAGGGACCGTCCGTCACTGACCTTCCATTTGCACCGGAGACTAATTTTCCTCCGGGTAATAAAGGTTCACCGGCTACGTATTTGTTTGCTTTTGTAAGTTTTTCGATCCATGCCATCCATTTGCCCATATGCTCCTGCATATGTTCAGGACTCAGATTTCCTGGTTGGATCCCTTCGAAAATAAACATGAACTTTTCCATTGTAATCAATTTTAGGGTTATAAAAATGTTTCACTCAATGACGGACAGGTTGGCCAGTTCCGGACAGAAAAGGTAAAAAAATTTTTATCCCGGTACGGGATGGGATAAATGGCGGAGAGAGTCTGTTTTGCCGGGTTATCAAGGTGATAACCCTGGAAGCCGCGGCAAAGGAAAAGCAGTCAATGTTTTTGCAAACCCGGCACCCTATGTTTGCCTGAATAAATTATTGTTTTAGCGACGTTTGCTTTGTCCGATGATATAAGGATTCAGCCTTTTTCCACAACCAAGATTTTCTCTTTTCCGATTGTCCAATTATGGTGTCTCACCCCTACCTTTGCGGCCTCAAATCAGAAGTCGGAAGTCAGAAGTCAGAAGCAGGGTATCAGTCCAAACTTTCGGACCTCATACGTCAGACTTCATACCTCAAATTCTTATTATGGGTAAAGTTGGCAAAATCAAACAGATCATAGGTGCGGTGATCGACGTTCAATTTGAAGGCACACTGCCTGAGATTTATAATGCACTGGAGCTCAAAAGACCCAATGGAGATACGCTGGTGCTTGAAGTAGAGCAGCATCTTGGTGAAGATAGTGTTCGTTGTATAGCTATGGATGGAACGGAGGGGCTGGTTCGTGGTCTTGAAGTGGTAGATACAGGAATTGCTATTGCAATGCCTGTTGGTGAAGATATTAATGGTCGTCTTTTTAATGTAACCGGTGACCCGATCGATGGTTTGCCTGCTGTTTCAAAGAAAGGAGGTCGCCCGATCCATAGTAAACCGCCAATGTTTGAAAATCTGTCAACGTCGGCAGAAGTACTGTATACGGGTATTAAGGTTATTGACCTGATCGAGCCTTATGCAAAGGGTGGTAAGATCGGTTTGTTCGGTGGTGCGGGTGTAGGTAAAACGGTTTTGATCCAGGAGTTGATCAATAACATTGCAAAAGCTTATTCTGGTTTATCAGTATTTGCTGGTGTTGGCGAAAGAACCCGTGAAGGAAATGACCTGATGCGTGAGATGATCGAGGCTGGGATTATGAAATACGGTGATGAATTCAAGCATAGCATGGAAAAAGGGGGATGGGATCTGAGCAAAGTGAGTATGGAAGGTTTGAAAGAGTCAAAAGCAACATTCGTATTTGGACAAATGAATGAACCACCCGGTGCCCGTGCGAGGGTTGCTTTGAGTGGTTTGACAGTTGCTGAATATTTCAGGGATGGCGATGGCCAGGGTAAAGGAAAAGATATCCTTTTCTTCGTTGATAATATCTTCCGGTTTACTCAGGCAGGTTCAGAAGTATCAGCACTGCTTGGTCGTATGCCATCAGCCGTAGGTTATCAGCCAACATTGGCCACTGAGATGGGATTGATGCAGGAAAGGATTACATCAACAAAAAATGGTTCCATCACATCGGTGCAGGCGGTTTACGTTCCTGCGGATGACCTCACCGATCCCGCTCCTGCGACAACATTTGCTCACCTTGATGCAACGACAGTATTGTCAAGGAAGATCGCTGACCTGGGAATCTATCCTGCTGTTGACCCGCTGGATTCTACTTCCAGGATCTTGACGCCGAAGATCGTTGGTGATTCTCATTACAACACGGCGAACAAAGTGAAGTTGATCCTGCAACGATATAAAGAATTGCAGGATATTATTGCCATCCTGGGTATGGACGAATTAAGTGATGATGATAAAATGACTGTTCAGCGTGCAAGAAAAGTTCAGCGTTTCCTGTCACAGCCATTCCATGTAGCAGAAGCGTTCACCGGTTTAAAGGGTGTACTGGTTCCGATTGAGGAAACGATTCGAGGTTTCAATATGATCATGGATGGTGAAGTAGATGATTATCCGGAAGCAGCATTTAACCTGGTAGGAACGATTGATGATGCGATGGAGAAAGGTAAGAAGATGTTGGCGGCAGCGCAGGGGTAAGGCCCCCTGTCCCCCGTTGGGGGAACTTAGATCGCGACAGTCAGCAAATGATTTGAAAGTTCTTAATAAATGCTGGTTGAATGATTGTGTTACTAGCTTCGGTGCTACTATCATCGTCCCTTGCGACGCTCCGTTCAAAATTCTGTTCGCTTATCAGCAATAGGCGTCGCAGTTTACCCAGGGCGTAGCGAAGGGTCGCACGCTTCAACTTTAGGTTCTTTAATCGGCAATTAAAAAACAACAGTTCACTCACTGCCTTTGGGGCTGTGCGTGGATAGCTTTCCGCCTCAGGCGGAGAGGTCGGGAGGGGCTTATATGAATTTAGAGATACTTACTCCGGAAAAAAAAATGTACAGCGGCGAAGTGTACGGTGTGCAGATGCCGGGCATCAGCGGTAGTTTTGAAGTATTGGAAAAGCATGCACCCATGATCAGTGCATTAAAACCGGGTCGCTTAAAAGTGTTAAAAGACAAGCAAAATCATATGGCAAATTTTGATATACAAGCCGGGTTTGTGGAAGTACTGAATAATAAAGTAACCGTGCTTGTGGAAGGCGCCAGGGCAGTGGAATAAACTCATTTGTGGAAAACCATTCTGCTGAAAGGCAGGTAGTGGTCCGGATTGTGAAAACAAGTTGAACCCTCTCCAGAAATGGAGAGGGTTTTTTGTTATTAGGTATAGCTGTCACCCAGCAACTTGCTCTTTTTCTATCTCTGTTGCGCCCGTCTTTTTAACTCTTCCTCCGCATATCCAAACACTCTCTTCATCAAATCCGTTTTACGGAATTCATATTTTGTTCTTATCTGCTCTTCTTCATTGGCAACAATACTGAACATACCGTCAATCGCTCTTGCCGCAATAAAATCGGTCAGGCTTGTTTCTAATGGTTTATTGATAAAAGGAATTTTGTTGTAGACATCGGTGATCTGTTTCCAATCCCGATTCGCACCTTCTACATTTATTGTGCTATCCACAATTGGACGAAAGGCAACCATTAATTGAGGTGACATGGTTGTTTTGAAATATTCTGTTGCCGCATGCGAATTATCAGTTATTAAAATACTCGCTGCATCACGAATACTCATCTCCCTAAGTGATTGAAGAAATATGGGTTTTGCGGCTCTTACCGCGGATGATGTCGCTCTTGTAAATTTTCCGGTTACCTGGTCAACCAGTCGATCAAGGCCGACATCCCTGAGCGTTTTTTCAATTTTTGCGGCATCATCGGGAAAAACAAATCTTACCAAAGGATTTCCCTCTGGATCCTGGAACGCATCAAAACTTCTGAATAGTCCTTGTGATAAAGCCTCCTTTAATCCCATAGCCATTTCATATTCCGATGGTGCAAGAATTGACGCTACTTTTTTCAGTGTGTCACACGATGCAAGAACGAGTACAAAACTGTAGGCTACGATTAATATCTTTTTCATGTGTATATTTTTAGTTTTCATTTCGGGGAACAATTACCTTTAATGAAGTTATATGAATTATGAAGGTTTTTAATCTCATCTTTTGTTTACTTTTCGTTATTTCAGCAGCTCTTCAGTACAATGATCCTGACCCTTACGTCTGGATACCGATCTATATGTATGGAGCCGTGTTATGCGGGCTCGCTTTCAGAAACAAATTTTATCCCAAAGCATACGTAGTTGGTATCATCATTTTTATCGTTTACGCAATTGGTTTGTTCTTTTGGAAGAATGGCGTCCTGGATTGGATGACCAAACATAATGCCGAAGACATTGCTGCTACTATGAAAGCGGAAAAACCCTGGATCGAGGAGACGAGGGAGTTTTTTGGTCTGTTGATATTGATTGTTGTGTTGATGATCAATTACTTTTATTCAAGAAGGCGAAGAACGGTATCTTAAAAGAAACACTCATTATTAAAAAATTATTATGGCAGAGACGAGGCATGCCTTGGTCTACAAATTCATGCGAATCCCAGGGAAGAACAGGC
>DASTIZ010000141.1:0-6925 GCA_035717045.1 Chitinophagaceae bacterium | reverse complement strand
ACTATGGCATAGAAGAAGAACCGAACAACGGGAGTAATGACTGGTTGGGCTTTGTATGGCAACTGCAATGGAAAGCTTCAGATAAATTCAGCAATGCATTCCGCTACGAGTATTATAATGACAAAACCGGGGTGATCGTTGCCCCGGTTTCTGCCAAAGGTTTTCGTGTGTCAGGATTTTCTGCCAACCTCGATTGGACGATAATAAAACATATCCTGTGGCGCAACGAGGTGAGATTTTTATATTCTGCAGATAAGATTTTTTCAAAGAACAATGTCAGCAAAAACAATAATGTGTGCTTTCTCAGTTCCATTGCGTTATGGTTTTAATTACAACTTTGCCCCCACACTGATAAAGAACGTCCTTCCATCACCCGGTAAGGCACCCGGCCCCGGGTAACCACCGGCACGACGTGAAAAATATCTTGCATCAAATAAATTGTTGATACCTGCTTTTACGTTCAGGCCCTTTGCAAATTTATAGGTACCTGTTACATCAGTGATCGTGTAAGCAGGGATCAGACCATTGTTTCCGTTTGCAGTCGGTGTTACGGTGTTGTTGGCATCACTGAACGATTCTCCAACATGGCTGACCTGGGCAGTCAATAAAAACCCTTTGTAGCCGCCGGAAATACCGCCCCGGAAAATATGCGCCGGCGCATTCTCCACCTTTTTTCCCTTTGTATTTGCATCTTTATGATCACCGCTGTAGCGGGCATGTGTATATGCATAAGAACTGAAAATGATCAGGTCCGCCTTCGTGTTTTTTGTAAATGCCCGAACCGGGTTGAATTCAACATAAGTTTCAGCGCCTTTGCTGGTACTGCTGCCAACGTTTGTGATCAGCCTGTAGGATGGGGTGCCGGTAATGGTAACAATTCCGATACGATTATTGTACTGCAAATAATAGCCGCTTATATCAAAGTTTAAATAGTCTCTTACTTTACCACGATAACCAAGATCGATATTGTAGCCTTTTGCATCTTTAAGATCCGGATCAACCACATCTGTTGTAGGAGGAGCTTGTAAGTTGGCAAACTGGATCGGTCTGTACGCCTGGGTCATATTTGCATACAATTCTGTTGTTTTCGAAATATGGTATTCTGCACCCATGCCGGCCAATAGAAAGTCACGGCTGCGTTTGATGTTTTGCAAAATGATGGCTGCACCTGTAGATGTATAACCATTGCGACCAGCCGCAGATCCTTCCAACCATTCCCAACGAATACCCGGAACGATTATGAATTTCTCTGAAATCCGGAAAATATTTTCGATAAAGGCCGCCGTATTGTTTGAAGTAAATTCAACATCGCGTGGATATGTACCGATCACAGTCATATCATAGCCTGATCCGCTTGTTCCTTTACCATCAGCACGACGATAAGTAGTACCGGTATATAAACGGATCCCGCCAGATAATGTATTGCTCATTTTTCCGATCTGATAATCTGTGATGATACGGCTTTCCAAACCGTAATTGCGGTATTGATCAATATTTAGCACCCGGTTATTGTATTCACCTGTGGCAGGATGGATACTATCTTTTAACGTAATTGATTGCAGATAACCAACACTATTCCGGTCACCGATCGTTGCAAACAGCTTGGTGTTCCATCGCGCATTCTCATTGAACTTGTAGTTGGCGATCAATGCGGGTGTTGTCCAGGTAATATCAAACCAGTTGCGGCTGCGGAAACTTTGTTGCCCATCCTGTTGTACCTGGGCATCGGTCAGACCACCAGCCTGCTGGCTGCGGATATGTGAACGCATGACTTCAGCAGATAACGAAAATTTTGGGGTAAAATAATAAGTGAAAGTGCCAAAACCTGCATTGGTAAAGTAACGGCTGTTGTTTCTCCACCCATCGCCATTGCGATGATCGAAGAAAGTATAATAATGAAACTTGTCCGTTCTACCACCAATTGCATTGTATGAATTGAACAAGGCATTGCTGCCGATCGTTTGCTGTGTTTCAATCCCGATAGCTATCGGGGCAGATGGCTTATTGATCTCGCTGCCATTCCGTAAAATATAATTTACCATTCCTCCGAATTGCGGACCGTATTGCAGTGACCCGTGTCCGCGAACAATTTCTATTCTTTGCACAGCCTGTAGTTGCGGGTTATAGTAAGCTTCCGGGTATCCGAATGGGTCGGCGGCAATATCATATCCATTCTGGCGAACATTGAATTCCCAGCTGCGGTTTGGACTCAGTCCTCTTGCCGCAATGCCAATTTGAATTCCACTTGGATCGCTTTCCCAAACGTGAATGCCGGGAACTTTTGCCAGCACCTGGCGCATGGTATTGGTAACAACATTTCCCTGTACGTTATCTAACACGATCAATGCATTCTTTTTACCTGCGTAAATTGAAGTGCCGACAACTTCGGGCAACTGCTGGTAATCGCTTTTGCTGAAACGTCCTACTACTGTTATATCGGGAAGATACTTGTGGGTGGGTTTGGTTGAATCGTCGTGAAAAATTCTTTGCTGAGCGGGTTGGGCATATCCTGCAAGCGATGAGGTGGCAACTAGTGCAAAAAACAAGATACTATTCTTCATTAAGTTGATTTTCGTTGGCAAATATCAATTGCAAAAATTAGCCTCACTTACGGAATAAGTAAAAGGGTTTACGCAAAATGGAAAACCTGCTTGACGAAACGACTGATAGTAATCATCCCGCTTCATGACTTTTAAAATTGTATTTTCAATAAATTTTTGACGTGAAAAAGTTATTCGGAATTGTACTGTCTCTCATCTCGTTGAGTTGCTTTCCCCAGGAAGGTATGGAGGCCCATTACAAAATATATGACACCAGGGCCAAACAAGTGATCACTATTGACAAGATCGTGGCTGATATGGCCCATGCTGATGTTTTGTTTTTTGGAGAAGAACATAATGACAGCGCCGGGCATTACCTGGAAAACAGGATCTTCAGGGCATTGCATGCACGATACGGCGATCAGATTGCTTTAAGCATGGAAATGTTTGAAGCAGACAACCAGCTTGGGCTGAATGAATACCTGGGTGGATTCATCAATGAAGATCGTTTTACACGAGATGTAAGATTATGGAATAATTATAAAGATTACCGGCCGATGATTGAATTTGCCAAACAAAATAAGATCCCCGTGATTGCTGCCAATCCGCCACGTCGTTATGTGAATCTTGTAACCCGTCGTGGAATGAGATCGTTGGATAGCTTATCCCGGGATGCAAAGAAGTTTTTACCGCCACTACCGTATGACACGTTAACAGGCCGATACCGTGAGAAATTCATGGATATCATGAAAGGGACACCCGGCAGTACGAGCCAGAATATTTATTACAGTCAAAATCTATGGGATGCTGGTATGGCTTATAGCATTCATAAATTTCTAAAAGAAAATAAACGTAAGAAAATATTTCATTGTGTTGGCGGATTTCATACCGAAGAAAAACTGGGCACAGCCGCTCAATTGCAGATGAGAAATAGAAAGTTAAGAATCTTAAATATTGCCAGTTTCAGCGACACGGCATTCAAAAGTCCCGACCCGATGGCTATTGGGTGGGAAAAGTTCGCTTACCGCGGTGATTATATTATTATTACTGACCCGGATCTGAAGAAAACATTTTAGGTTTGCCAACAATTAAACCAGGAACAATATGCTAAGCACATCAATGCAGGAAGCGCTGAATAAGCAGGTTCAAATGGAAGCGGAATCATCGCAGGCGTATCTGGCCATGGCCTCATGGGCAGAGATACAACCGGGATTACAGGGCGTGACTGAATTCTTTTTCAAACAATCGGATGAAGAACGGATCCATATGCTGAAACTTGTCCGCTTTATCAATGAACGGGCGGGTTTCGCCATGATACCGGCCTTAGAGCAGCCGATGGTTACTTTTCAATCTTTGCGTCGTGTATTTGAAGAGTTCCTGAAGCATGAATTAAAGGTAAGTGATAGCATCAATGATCTTGTTCACCTTGCATTGACCGAAAAAGATTATGCAACACATAATTTTTTGCAATGGTATGTGAATGAGCAAATGGAAGAGGAACGCGTAGCCCGCACACTCAACGACAAGCTGGAAATGATTGGCGATGATAAAAGTGGCCTTTATCTCTTTGATCGGGATATAATGAACTACCGGGGGAAGAATGAGAAGTGAAAGTCAAGAGTCAATAGCCGATAGTCAATAGTAGTAAGAAGTTTACTCTGTGCTACTGTGCAATAGGTAATTACAATAGACTATGGACTATCGACTATCGACTTATGACTGCAGCCTTTTATAGCCTGATCTTCACTCCTCCATTCATTACAAACCCGTCAAGTGGGGCGTAAATATCCCTGAATTGGGGGTTATCAATTGTGCCTGTATATATGGTGTCAAATCTTGTTTGTCTTGAATCGGTAAAATTTTCAAAGTTGATATACAATGAAAATTTCTCCCAGAGTTTTTCGGCCATAAAACCGGTTACCCAATACGATCTACCCGTAACTCCATCACTTAGCTGTTGCTTGCTGAAATAATAGGCTTCCAACCCGATTTTCCATTTGTCCTCTACTTCATAAAGCAATACGGAATTTAAGCGATGGCGGGGAGTTAAATAGTTCTCTTTCTCGGCACTGCCTTCATGCAAATAAGCTTTAGTGAGTGTATAGCCAAGAAATAATTTGAAATCGCTATAACCAATTTTCACATTTGTTTCCATCCCGCGGCTATCAAAATGACCATCTACATTCTGGAAGAAGTAAAAGGAAGCGCCAAACGGCCGCTGCAGGATCAGGGGATCGTGTATTCTTGTATAAAAGAAGAGATGATTGAAAGCAAAACTGATCTTATCGTCTGAAAAACTTGTTCTATAGTTAATATCAGCATTCAGACCATAACTTTTCTCCAACTTGTTCTCGTCGGGATCGATGGGTAACACATTTCTGTATAATATCCGTTCGGCATCTTCAGTAAAAATTGTCGGTGTTTTATACCCCATACCTCCACCAATTCGTGATGAAAGTTTTGGCGTGAAGGTAAACAGCATGGAAAGTCTCGGGAGGATTGCAAAACCATAATCATTTACATAATCTCCACGTAAGCCCGTTTCCAGGCTAAACCTGTTTGTTGCCTTCAGATTGTTTTGGACAAATACTCCTGTCGTCGTCTGCCTGTAATCTCTCAAAAAAATTGAGGAACTTCCGGGGTTCTCTTCAAAATGATCGGTTAACAGGTTAATGCCAAATATCCACTCCGATCTTTCGCCATGATCCGAATACGTGAGTTCCGAAAAGCTCGAGGTTTGATCGGCGGCAAACATATATGAAGAAGCTTCATTAATTGTTCGTTGGAAAAAGCCGAAACTGTTCTTAAGTTTGATGGCACGGTTCTCTCCAAATCTTCTTTCCAGGCTGAATTGTGTACTCATTCTATCCGTGTTATTTTCTTCGCTGTAGCCACTGAGTTTTTTACCCTTTATATAATTAATATCTCCTCCTGTACGATCCTCTTTTGTAAGATTCAAGCCTACCTGCAGATCAGTTTGCTCATTGATATAAAAGAAAACCTTAGGATTTACCGTATACCGCTCGAATTTCGGGATGGCAGTTAAACCAACATCGGATGGATCATATGCCGAATTGCTGTTGCGTGATGCAAACAGGGTAATTCCCGTCTTATTATTTCTCTTCCCATAAAATCCACTGGTATTTAAACCACCACCACTTGTGATATCAACATGAAATCTTAATTCTCTTTCGTCAGCTGGCGTTTTTGAAATAAGGTTAACTAATCCGGCAATCGCTCCCCCTCCGTACAATGTTGATGATGATCCTTTGATCACCTCAAACTGTTTCAGGTCGAGCGGTGGTGTTTGCAATAAGCCAAGTCCCCCGCTAAACCCGGCGTACAAGGGAAAGCCGTCCTTTAAAATTTGAGTGTATCGTCCATCGAGTCCCTGTATACGAATTGAAGAGTTTGCCGAAGTAGCAGAAGTTTGTTGAGTAGTAATGCCGGTGCTTTCATTCAATACCATTCTAATATCACCGGGTTTCATATTTGCTTTCTCATCCAATTCTTCTCCCGCTACAAATTCTACTCTTGTCGGGATATCCTGGATGGTTCTTGTGCTTCGGGTCGATTGAATCACAACTTCTTCTTCCTCTTCATGCTCCTGTTCCATTTCTATTGTTAATTCAATGTCGCCATTGAGATCAACTGCTTGTTCCGTTGAAGCATAGCCGATTGAAGAAAATTTTATAATATATTTCCCCGTCGGAATCTCATTTAATAGGGCTAAACCCGCTGAATCTGCGGCCGTCTCTTTCCTGAGTGACCCAATACTCATCGTGGCCCCTGGCACCGGTTCACCTGTATCTTTATTTTTTATTGTCGCCTTAATAGTATGTTGAGCACCGGCAGCAACGCCCAGGAAGAGCATTACTGCAACTATAAAATATTGTTGCATAGTTGAATGATTAAGTGAAAACGTCAATTCCCCAGTCTGTATTATATCAGGTTAATTTGGGCGGTTGCCAGAAATCATAATGAACATCGGGTGTTGAAGAAAGGATGAAGCCTGTATATTGATTTATGGGGTCCTGAGGGATCATCTCAAAATACGTATTTGAATAGGAATGTGTCACCCCGGAACATCCGGCACAACTAAAGAAAGGAGAGCAATTGCCACAATCGTCATCCTCCATTTCATGATTTTCGGTTTGGACAATCTTCTCTTCCGGGCAATTATCAAATGAACAACAGGGAATAGCAAAGAGAAGAATTAAATAAACAGCCAGTATGAAAGAAACTACCTTCAAAGTTCAGGTTTATGCTCTGAGTAATAATTCGCAAGGTTTTAGCCCTGTATGTTTCTTAAATGCCGTGGAAAAATGGGAGATCGAAGAATAACCCAGCAGCATTGAAACCTCGGTTACACTCAGCCCTTTTTC
>DASTIZ010000140.1:0-3700 GCA_035717045.1 Chitinophagaceae bacterium | reverse complement strand
GATGGCAGGTCTTTACGGTCAATCAAAACGATCTCTATCTTCGGCATATCACTAAAACGGGGAACCCTGTAAGCAGAAAGATTTGAATTAAGAATCTTTCCGTTGGCAAATTCAACGGCTTCAAACAATGCACCACCCAATGCCTGCACAACACATCCCATTACCTGTTGCTCCAAATGGTGTGGATTAATGATCGCGCCGCATTCAAACGCCTGCGTTATGCGAACTACATGTACTTCCTTATCACCATTTACTTTTATTTCCGCACAAGTGCCAACATAACCGCCTTTTTCAAATCCACCCGCAATACCGTAGCCATGATCTTTAGGGTTGGCACCCTTCCAACCAAAGTTTTGAGCCGCCGTTTTCAAGACAGCAATAAAACGATCATCGTCTAAATTCTTTACCCGGAATTCAAGCGGATCCATTTTGATCAATCGGGCCAGGTCATCCATATGACATTCCCGTGCAAACACATTTGCAGTAGCAGCAAGTCCGCGATAAGAACCTTGCCTTAGCGGAGAGTTGGAACGAACATGGGCTGTGTGCTTGTTGCTCACTTTATATTGAGTGTCCAACCCCGCGCCACCTGAATTGTAATTAATGAATTTCCATGCTGTGATACTGCCATCTTTTTTTACGCCGGCATTTACTTCAATTACTCCACCGGGCCGGAAGTATGCCCACACAAACTCTTCTTCCCTCGTCCATACAACTTTAACGGGTTTATTTGCCTCCTTCGCCAGGCGTGCAGCTTCTATGGCCGTTTCGCCGCTGTGCTTACCACCATAGCCTGATCCCGTGTCCGGCATAATTACCCTTACATTCTTTTTATCGATTTTGAATGTTTGCGCCAATTCTTCCTGCACACCAAACGGACGCTGTGTCCCTGTCCAAACGGTAAGTTTTTCATTCGACCATTCTGCTACCGCTGCTCGCGGTTCTAGTGGCACATGTGCGATATAATGGATATTGTATGTAACGGCATGTTTGAAATCTGCTTCCGTTAAGCCCTGATCAATGTTGCCATTTATTGTTCCTGAATTCCTACCACCTCCTTCACCCGCAGGATTCTTTAGCAGGTAATCAAAAATATTTGAGTTGGAGGGATGATCTTTTTTCTCGTCCCATTTTACATTTATCGATTGCAGCGCTTTCGTTGCAGCTTTTACATCTGGTGCTGCGACGCCAATAAAATCCCCATCCTTTACAACAATGACCCCCGGGATATTCTTTGCTTGGGCCAGATCTGCATCAATGAGTTTTGCTCCATAAGAGGGTGCCCGCAACACCTTGCCGTATAGCATACCCGGTAACTTCATATCCGAGACATAGACATGTTTACCCGTAATAAAATTTCTCTGATCTACCTTGGGTAAAGACCTTCCTGCCACCTTCCAATCATTTACCGCGATCACCGGCACGTTGTCCGAAATTACCAGCACGAGTTTCTCACCTTTGGTAAGTGCTCCATAGTTTATTTTTTCATTGGTCGCAATATTTAATACCATACCATTTTCAGTTCTTATACCGGTTGCTGGGGTGTTCCATTTTTTTGCCGCCATATCCAACAGGGCTAGCCGGGCCGTTGCAGCAGCTTTACGCAATTGAGTTCCCATTTGCGGAGTAGTGCGGCTTCCGAAAGTACCGGCATCATAAGGTACCAGGTCGGTATCGCCCATTATCATCCTGATTGACATGACGGGTACCATCAATTCCTCTGCAACAATCTGACTTAATGAAGTACGTATGTTCTGTCCCACTTCAACCTTACCGGTATAAACACTCACGGTGCCGTCTTCACCTATATGTATCCATGACTCTACACCTGCCGCCATTGATGTCGTTTCCGCAGAAGAGGTTTCGTCATTGAAAGACAAAAGATCTTTTAATACAAAGGCAACGATCAAACCTCCGCCGGTGAGCTTAAAAAATTTTCGACGGTCGAGAAGAAAATCATAGTTCGGTTTCGGTGGAAGTTCTTTCTGTGTGGGCTCAAATGGATGGGGTGAATAGTTTGGATTTTCCATTGTGAGTAATTTATGGTTTAGCAGCCAGTTTGATCGCTTTCAAAATGTAGGGATAGGTTCCGCAACGGCAAATATTTCCGTTCATCGCTTTTATGATGGCATCTTCTGTAGGCTGACCATTTTTTTTAAGCAATGCTGCTGCCGACATGATCATCCCGGGTGCGCAATAAGAACATTGAAACGCATCTGTTTTAAGAAAGGCTTCCTGTACCGGGTGGAGTTTCCCATTTTTTTCAAGACCCTCGATAGTCAGGATCTCTTTATTTGTTGCGTTGCCTGCCGCTGTTATACAGGAGCGGGTAGGGGTGTCATTTATTAATACTGTACACGCGCCGCAGGATCCTTCGCCGCAACCATACTTACTTCCGGTTAAATTTAAGTGGTCGCGTAATACGGTCAATAATGAAACATCAGGATCCACATTTACATCACGCCTTTCTCCGTTTACATTGAGGATCATGTTATCAGTTTTTTGTGATACTGTAATTTACAAAAATGTTAGCAAAGAAGTTCGGTGGAGCTTGAGGAAGGCTCGCCGTCCAGGAATTTGATTTCGAAATATTCAATTTAATACCAACTAGAAAATGAATTCTATTACTGCCAGTGAATCATTTCAATGCACGATAAATGAAATCAGTTACCAGTTTATCAGAATTGTTTTTAATCTTCCAGTTATTGTAATTACCGCCCATAACTAACGTGACCATCCTATTTGTTTTATCAATATATAAGACCTGGCCGCCATTTCCTACTCCTACTGCAACTTCAATATGTTGATTCGGCGAGGGTAAAGTTTCTACCCAAAACTGGTAACCGTATCCGAAGTCTTTATTTCCGGGGAGCCCCTTCCTGGTAACATGAAATGTTGTTGCCTCTTTGACCCACGCCGCGGGTAGAATTTGTTTTCCATTAAACCCCCCTTCATTAATATATAACACACCGAACTTCAACAAATCTCTTGGCGTCAGGCGCAGACCAGAGGCTGCGGCAGGCAGACCATTGTTGTACCGATGCCACTTAAACTTTTTTATTCCCAATGATCTTAAGAGATATTCAAATGCAAAACTGTCGACTCTTTTCCCAGTAGCTTTTTGAATTATAAAAGCAAGGAGTTCCGTGCTGCCTCCGTTATATTTCCATTGAGAACCAGGCAGGTGCTCTATTGGCTGGCTTAATGCATACGCGATGGGATCATTGCTGCGGTCCATTCTTGTTTCACTATTGGCTGAATCTGTATAGGGAATTTCTTCGTTCCAAACCTGCCCTGTGGTCATAGTAAGCAAATGCTTGATAGTAAGTGAAGATTTTAACCCGGTATCAAGATGACGGTATTCGGGGTAAAAATCGAATATTTTTTGATCCACAGATTTTATTTTGCCCTGCTCAATAGCCAGGCCAATGCAGGCAGATGTAACACTCTTGGTGATGCTGCGGATATCGTGGAGGCTGTCTTTATGGTGGGTCACTATACCTAAGTTGGTCCCCCAATTCTCATCACTACCGGCATAATACTTCTCAAATACCAATTTGCCACTTTTCCAGATCAGCACACTGTGAATATTTGGATAGATATTGTTTATAATATTTGAATCCATTGATTCGATGATGGAAGTATTAATTCCTGCATCCTGTAATGATCCTTCAGTAAACTCCCCATTTACGGAAGACGT
>DASTIZ010000139.1:0-3203 GCA_035717045.1 Chitinophagaceae bacterium | reverse complement strand
AAAAACGCAGTCCCAGTTTTTAGCAGCGGCTATTGCCCTGATTCCTGCTGTATTGAGTATTGCTCAAAGTGAAACAGGATTGGCACTGGTATATTTTTCCTTTTTTATTGTGATGTACCGTGAAGGTTTATCTTCAGCGGTTCTTGTTATCGGTTTTTCAATCGGAACATTGGTGGTCGCCACGCTGCTTATTGAAAAGAACGTGCTCGCAATTATTCTTCTGGTGATAACCGGTCTTCTCATTTATTTTATGCGACGGCAAATCAAGAGGGATAGGTCCCTTCTAATTAATATTATTCTTATTGGTGCGTTATGTATAGGAATTCAACGCTTCGGTGTTCCCTTTGTATTTAAACATGTATTAAAACTTTACCAGGTGGAGAGGATCTACAGCACGATCGGTAAAGAAGTGCCGGAGGAATATATTGATGCGCATAAAAAAGAGACAAATGCCCAGGCCGGGAAAAAAAAAGACACAGATTATAATGTTAAGCAATCAAAGATCGCAATTGGCAGTGGCGGCTTTGCCGGTAAAGGTTTATTAAAAGGAACGCAAACCCGTTTTGATTTTGTGCCGGAACAGAGAACCGATTTTATTTTCTGTACGATTGGCGAGGGATTTGGTTTTATCGGGAGTCTGGTCTTGTTAAGCCTTTACCTCGTTTTATTATTTCGTATTGTCGCCGTTGCGGAGCGGCAACGAAGTGTTTTCAGTCGCTGTTATGCCTATGGGGTCGGCGCCGTTTTCTTTTTCCATATAGCCATCAACCTGGCAATGACAGTTGGCCTTGCCCCGGTTATTGGGATTCCTCTTCCTTTTGTAAGTTATGGTGGTACCTCGCTGCTGACTAATACAGTGCTCCTTTTTATTCTTATACGGTTGGATGCTGACCGGCAAATGGTACTACGATAATTCAAGCTTGTGCAATGAAAATTATTCCCTTAAGCGAAGGCACTTTTACCATTGATAAGACTAAACTCTTTGTACCTTTTGATGACGACCTGCATGAACTTAAAAAGAGACCAGTGGGCAGCTTGCTTGTAGAGATCCAACCTTTCGTTGTCATTACTTCAAAAGATATTTTGCTATTAGACACCGGACTTGGTTTCGAAAAACAAGGAAAACTCCAGCTTCATAAAAACCTGGCCGATGCCGGTATAAATCCTTCAGATGTTACCAAAGTCTTGTTGACGCATTTGCATAAAGATCATGCCGGGGGTGTTTCCATGGGTGAGGATCATGCACAATTAAGTTTTCCGGATGCAACATATTATTTGCAGGAAAGAGAATTATCCTTCGCGTTTGAAAAAGGGTTTCCTTCTTATATCACTGAAGAATTTGAGACCCTGAAAACCTCACGCCAGGTAATTCTATTAAAGAATGATGAAGGAAGGATCAACGACAATATTCATTATAAAATTACCGGTGCTCATTCGCCATTTCACCAGGTTTTTTGGATCCGGGAGGATGACCAAACAATTTTCTTTGGGGGAGATGATGCACCCCAGCTGCAACAGATGAAGCATCGCTTTGTTGCGAAATATGATTTTGATGGAAAAAAAGCAATGGAGCTAAGAAGAAGCTGGTGGGAGCTGGGCCAGAAAGAGCACTGGACGTTCTTGTTTTATCACGATGTTAAAAACCCGGTTATTGAATTTTAGTCCCGATAGCCATCGGGATTAGATTGCGGATTTTAGATTTATTGCTACTATTTAAAATATCTAAAATCTAAAATCCAAAATCTAAAATAACAAAAAGGCCCTTCCGAAGATCGGAACGGCCGTTGCTAACCTATGAAAAACACCGAGATTGAAACGCTATTCTATCAAACTTCGATTGCGTATTGTAGGTCGCTCATCTTTGCGGGTCTTAATCTGTTCCCGCTTTATCCTCGTGATCTCCTGGACAAAGATGTCCTGCTGTTTATACACCTCATTACTTCTCCTTTCACCAACAATTTCCTTAAACTCGGTACGATAACGCAGCCTCAGGTCAACAATTTTTTGTTGTCGGACAAGACCGTCATCTTTGTTTTCTCTAAGGGTTTGTCTCCATTCTCTGAAGTAACGGATAAAAACGGGGGTAAATCGTTCGGCCTCATTTTTCGAAAGGTTCAGTCGCCGCTGAATGAACTCTCTCATCTTATCCCGTATCTTATCATTATCATCGTCCTGCGCTTGAGCAGCGAAGCCGGCGAATAAGGCAAGGGTTAATATGAGTAAAAACTTTTTCATGTTATTAATTCAACAGGGCATCTGCATCATCATTAGATTCCAAAGCTATGGCATCGTTTAAAAACTCATCTATTTCTTTTTGCGAAACGTCTTTCATCAGTTCTTTCACTTCTGCCTGTGTAGCAGCTTCATTCTCTTCAACAGGTTTTTGGCTTTCCTCAGGACTGACCAGTGTTACAAATTCATTAATCTTTTCATCACTCACTTTGTTGATCACATTCTTTTTTACCCAACCCTGCGGATTCTTATCAATATTAATTGCACCGGTGCTGAATAGCAGCACACCGGTCATAGCAACAATTCCAATAACAGCTGCGGCAATTGATATACGATACCATCTTCGTTTAGTAATTGAAATAACTTTTGCGTCTTTCTTCTCTACCCTGGATTCAAGAGTTTCAAAATATCCCGCCGGGACCGAATATGGATTTTTATTTCTTAAACTGCTAAGTAACGGCGAAAGGTTTTCTATCTCTTCTTCACTCGTTTGGTGATTGACATTCGCATTCAACTTCTCCATTACACTATCGCCAAAGTCCTGAAAAAACCCGGCCGGAACCGAATAAGGCATCGCCCTGGAAGCATCGCTTAAAAATGGAGACAAATATTCCAGCTCTTCCTTGGCATCAACCGCTTCCAAAGCCTTTATCCGATTCATTATTTGGGTAGGGAGTCCCTCAAAATAACCATCAGGTACTTCATAGAGATTTTGAGGGCTAATGTTCCCGAGAGTACTACCTATATTATTTAATTCGTTCAATATGATATTCCTTTTTGTCATTTTATCTAATCCCAATAGCGACAGCCTAATCGGGACCGTGATTAAGACGGCGAATGGGCTCTTAAGTTTAATGATTCTTAATGTAGTCCTCTACTTTTTTCACCGCGTGGTGATAGCTTGCTTTCAGCGCTCCCTCGCTGGTTTCCAATACTTTGCTCATCTCTTCGTAAGGCATTTCGTCATAATA
>DASTIZ010000138.1:0-5425 GCA_035717045.1 Chitinophagaceae bacterium | reverse complement strand
ATCTCGTAAGGAGTATCCGGGCTAAAGGGGCAACCGTCATTATTACGACACATTACATGGATGAAGCCGAAGTGCTTTGTGATCGCGTTGCCATTATTGACGCAGGGAAAATCATCGCCATGGAATCTCCTGATGGTTTGATCGATAATCTTGTATCATCCGGATTTGAAAGACCAAAAGAAGTGAAGAAGGCGAATTTGGAAGATGTCTTTATTAATTTGACGGGACATTCGTTGAGGGAAGAGTGATGACAACGTTAAAAGTCAAAAGTCAACAAACCCGGGATCAATCAACAAGTACATTCTTACCTTTACAATACAGGATTTTTTTCTTTTGAATTTTGATTTTTTACTTTTCACTTTATGGCAAACACAACAACAATAGATCCCCGTTACCCGGTTGGCCAATATGAGCCGAAGCCGTTTTCAATTGACCAGAAGGTGGCCTGGATGGCCGATATAAAATTCTTGCCCGGTCAATTAGAGAATGCGGTGCTGAACCTGGATGAAAAACAATTGCATACTCATTATCGTGACGGGGGATGGACAGTGCAACAGGTAGTACATCATGTGGCAGATAGTCATATGAATGCATATATCCGTTTTAAAGTCGGATTGACAGAAGATAATCCAACGATCAAGCCCTACAATGAAAAACTATGGGCCGAATTCAGTGATGTTCAAAAACTGCCAATCAATATTTCTCTCACGTTACTACATGCCCTTCATCTCCGCTGGTATGAAACATTAAAGTATATTACCGATGAGCAATGGAACAACAAAACTGTGTTCCATCCTGAGCACAAGAAAACGATGAGACTTTGGTACCTGCTGGGATTGTATGCGTGGCATGGAAAGCATCATGTGGCACATATTACTTCCTTGCGAGAACGGATGAAATGGTAATAAAAAATTTGCAATGTTCAATTTTCAATCCTCAACGCTCAATTGGACATTGAACATTGATCATTGAGCATTGAGCATTTTTTCATGGCCAATCTTAAGTGGAAAGCCCTTTCGTCAGAATATCTCTTTCGTGACTTGTGGTTCAAAGTTCGTAAGGATATTTGCCAGACCCCATCCGGCAAGATCATCGATCCCTATTATGTCTACGAGTTTCCTGAATGGGTTACTGCGTTTGCTCTGACAGACGATAACAGGGTGATCTTGGTAAAACAATTTCGTCACCCGGTTAGCGAAATTTGTATTGAATTGCCGGGAGGTTGTGTTGATGACGCGGACAAAGATTTTCAAACCGCAATGGCAAGGGAACTGCTGGAAGAAACCGGGTATACATTCAGTTCTTATGAATCGTTGGGAAAAATTTCTGCCAATCCATCAACCAATACAAACTGGATGCATATGTTCCTGGCAACAGGAGGGAAGAAAGTGGGTGAGCAAAACCTCGATCATAATGAAGAGATCATTGTTGAACTGATTACAATTGATGAATTAAAAGATCTTCTTCGTGAAAATAAAATTGTACAGGCGATGCATGTCACAACGATCTTGTATGCATTGGAGAAAATTGGAGGGTTGTCCTACTGAAACATCAGCCACTTCAGGGAATCATCGGGTAACTATTGAGGGCGCCTGCTATTTGTCAACTGTGTCCGGGATAGATTGGCATAGTTTTTTAAAGTTCGAACATAAAAAATTGCCGGGTCAGTAGAAGAAGAAACGCAAGAATTGCTTGCGGGAATAGCCGAAAGCAAAATCAATTGGGAACCTTAATGGGAAACCGGGGTGGAGGAGCCGTTGAGCCAGTAACTAACTATAAAGAAATTAAGACCAGGCTAGCCCTGGTTTTTATTTTCCGTAATTCACTAAATCAAAAGAAATGACTACAAAAAGAACGAACAGCATCTGGAAGAAAAAAGGATACCTCTGGATAACTTTAATATTCTTTGTTTTTTCAGTTCTGTTGCACTGGATATTTGGATGGGAAGTTTTTAAAAATGAACAGGAAGCGCATCAACAGCCTGTGATTTTCTCTGAATATATTTCGGAGATGATGAGAGATACGATGGAGAACTGGCAATCTGAATTCCTGCAACTGATCTGGCAGGTAGCCGGGTTAGCGTTTTTACTGTATGTCGGTTCGCCGCAATCAAAAGAGGGGGATGACCGGAAGGAAGAAAAGCTTGATTATATAATTGAAAAGCTGGACCCACAAAATTATAAGAAACTTTTAAGTGAATGGGAAAAGAAGTATCCGAAGCAGTGAGCGAATTGGATTTTAAAATAGAAACAGGAACATTCAATCGATCGTTGGCAAATCTATTTGTGATCGTGATTGATGGTTTTCGCTGGCATGAAGTATTTGCTGGAGCTGATCCTGGCTTGCTCAATGATAAGAAATTTACACCCGACGACAGCGCCAGGCATTTGTTTTCGGATGAGCAAAGAGAGAGTAGAAGAAAAAAGTTGTTGCCCTTCTTTTGGAACGTCGTGGCTGCCAGGGGCCAGGTTTTCGGCGACCGGACCAACAACAGTAAAGTAAATGCTGTCAATCCGTATTCGGTATCTTATCCAGGGTATAACGAACTGTTTTGTGGTAAAGCAGGTCTCCAGCCTGCCGGCAACAAGAAAGGATATAACCGTAATATCAATGTCCTTGAATATCTGAATGAAAAGCCTTCTTTTCGTGGAAACATTGCGATGTTTGCTTCATGGAATCGTTTACCTTATGTTTTAAATAGAAAAAGAAACAGGATTTTTATGGATTGCGGTCTTGAAGAAGAAACAACTGACAAGATCATACTCGCAAAAAATGTAGCCGACCGTAACGATAAAAATGCAGGACAACCATCACCTGAGACCCGCTATGACGCTATAACCTACGAACAGGCAAAAAAATTTATTCAACAGCATCATCCACGAGTTGCGGTGATTGTTTTTGGAGAAGCGGATGTGCAAGCCCACCAAAAGCGATACGATCTCTATTTAAAAGAGGCGAATAAAACAGATGGCCGCATCGCAGAACTTTGGAATATGATCCAGGAAGCTCCTCCTTATAAAAACAATACAAATCTTCTTATCACGACAGATCATGGCCGTGGAAGCAGTAGAAACAATTGGCACGACCACCGGCTGTTTGTAAGAGGCTCTTCGCAAACCTGGCTGGGTTTATTGGGTCCGGGAATTAATTCTTTAGAGCTCGACAAACAGCAAGTATACAATAAGGAAATAGCCGGAATGATTGCAAGGCTTGTGGGAGAGGATTTCCCTTACTAGCAGCAGAGTCCAAATTTTGATTTGGGAAGTGGGTATTTAAATAGTTTGTGTAAACAAATTCTCTATGAAGTTCTACGTGTTGGGCATACAAACAATTTATTATCTCATTACAGCGGTATGGGCCTTAGTTGATATTCGCAGTTTTATTTCTATAACCGGCCCCAAGACAGATATATGGCTTGTAAAAACGGTTGCTGTATTGCTTTTGTGCGTCTGTGCATGTTTTGCGACGTCCCTGCTGATTAAAAAAGACTCACCACCGGTGAATGTTCTTGCCATTAGCTGCTGCATTGGTTTCCTTATTATCGATTGTTATTATTCGTTCAACAATATTATTTCTGATGTCTACCTGTTTGATGCGGGCGTCGAATTGATTTTATTGGTCTGCTGGGGGATTATTATTGTCAGGCAAAGAAGAACACGATCCGTTTAATGGAGTTCCCGGCTGAAAAGCGGACATGAACGAAGGATAAACTTTACAAAAAACCAGGATATAACTAAACCAATTTAATTCTTTCTATCTTCTTTTCATCAATTAATGCAATAAGGCACTCCACATACTTTTTATGTGCCCTAAACTCGTTTAAGCCGGCGTCGTTTAAATCGTAGGCAAATAGTAATTTCTTTGTTCCATCGATTAAGAGGTCAAGTAATGCCTCTAATGGCAACGACTGATAAGTAGATTGGCGCATCTAATAATTTTAAAATGAAAATGTAATTAGCCAAAAATGTAACGAGGGACAAAATACCGTTCCTGATTGCCGGCAGGTTGATTGGGGCTCGGAACATGTTTAGAGAAGTAGAAGATAACAATAAAAACTGGTCTACACTAATAAATATTACAATTGAGGTATTAATTAACCGGAATGACTCTGAATTTTCCTAGGTAAGGTTTAATGGTAATTTATTTATCGTCTCACTCGCGAGGCCGTCATTCTATTGAGTTTACTATTATGGGTGAATAGCCCTGGTAACCTCGGGCAGATTTATATCTCCACTTCACCCACCAGGAAAACGCTCCCACATACAAGTATCAGGTCATCCTTATGTGCTTTGGCTTTGGCTGCTTTGATCGCAGAATTGACATCAGGATAAACGTTGCCGTCCAAGCCCTGATGCGCAGCCGCCGACTGTAAGACTCCCGCAGGCAATGCTCTCGGAATTTGTGCCTGGGTGAAATAATAACGGGCAGAGTGGGGAAGGAGTGACAAAATTTTTTCTGTTTCTTTATCCTTTACCAAACCGATGATGATATGCAGTTCATGGAATGTGATTAATTCCAACTGTTGTGCTATTTGACTCATTCCATCTTCATTATGGGCAACATCCAAAATAACAGTTGGATGTTCATGGATGATCTCCCAGCGACCATGTAAACCTGTGAGCTTTTTTGTTTTCTGTAAACCGCCCCTGATATCCGTATCATCAAGATCGTAGTCGAGATTTTTTAACACAGCGCAAGCCTCGAGCGTAGTTAGCAGATTTTTGCTTTGGTAAATTCCGGGTAAATCGAGGTGGTATTTTTTATGATCGGTCTTGCCTTTCTCTTCTATTTCAACCACCAGTTCATGTTTTCGCCACTCCCAGGAAAGAATATTCCTGTTTTGGTTTGCATAATACACCGGTGCCCTTTTTTCAGCGGCAATTTTTTCAAAAACAGGTTTCGTGTTCGGCAATGTCTCGCCGATAACTACCGGAACATTATTTTTAATGATACCGGCTTTTTCGAAGGCGATCTTTTCCAATGAATCACCCAGGATATTCATATGATCCCAGCCAATATTTGTAATCACAGAAAGCTCAGGAGTAATAATATTCGTGCTGTCGAATCTTCCGCCCAGTCCGACTTCAATAACTGCGATATCGACTTTTTGTTGTGTGAAATAATCAAAGGCCATGGCCACCGTTATTTCAAAGAAACTCGGTTCAATTTTTTCGATCAGGGGTTTCATTTTTTCAGTGAAACTGGTGACAAATTCTTCTTTTATTTCTTCACCGTTAATTCTTATTCTTTCTCTGAAATCTTTTAGATGTGGTGAGGTATAAAGTCCAACTTTATAACCTGCAGTTTGTAAGACAGCAGCCAGCATATGACTAACCGAGCCTTTTCCATTAGTACCGGCAACATGAATACTTTTAAATTTCAGGTGAGGATCCTTAAGCTGTTTACAAAGCGCGATGGTATTGGT
>DASTIZ010000137.1:0-3470 GCA_035717045.1 Chitinophagaceae bacterium | reverse complement strand
GTTGCTTCCACGATTAAGAACTTAGAAAAGAAAGGCTATCTGCAAAGCAGGTTACTTGGCAATGCATATTTGTATAAACCTGCTATAAGCGAGGCTGATTATAAAAAGAAATTCATGGGTAAAGTCGTTAAAGAATACTTTGATAATTCATACAAAGAGCTGGTGAACTTTTTCGTTGAACAAAAAAAATTATCGGCAAAAGAGCTAAAAGAAATCATCAATATGATCGAGAAAGGTCAGAAATACTAATGATAAATTTATCGCATGGGCAGAGAAGCAAAACTTTTGAAAACTAATTAAGCTATAATGTCACTACTTATTCAGTACCTGGTAAAATTGACGATCAGCCTCGCCGTTGTGTGGCTGTTTTATCAATTCATATTACGAAAACTTACTTTCTATAATTCCAACCGCTGGTATCTTTTGGGTTATACATTATTATCATTCTTTATTCCATTTATAAATGTATCCCCGTTAGTTGACAACAGACCAGAACTTATACAGTTCGTGCCTTCTGTTCATCAATACACGGTTGCATGGGAGGAAGCATCGGAATGCCCGGTTCCTATCTGGTCCAACTATGATAAATGGGATTTTGTTGCCTTTACTGTAATGATGATTGCAGGCATACTGTTTATACGTTTTGCGATCAGCTATTTGTCATTTCTTAACATACGGCGAAAAGCAAAGCTCATTTCAAAAGATGGAGTAAGAATTTACCAGGTCGATGACGACATTATTCCCTTCTCGTTTGGCAATTCAATATTTATTAACTCCCATCTTCACACTGAATCAGAATTACAGGAAATAGTCAGGCATGAATTCGTTCATGTAAGGCAAAAGCATACAATAGATATTCTATGGGCGGAAATGCTCTGCATCATTAACTGGTATAACCCGTTTGCCTGGCTACTGAGGAGATCAATGAGACAAAACCTGGAATTCATTGCTGATAATACAGTGACCTCGAATGGCATTGATAAAAAACAATATCAATACCTGTTGCTGAAAGTGATAGGCAACAGGGAATTCAGTATAGCAACACAATTCAATTTTTCTTCATTAAAAAAACGTATAGCCATGATGAACAAATCAAAAAGCGCCAAACGCCAACTGGGCAGGTTTTTATTTCTTGTGCCCGTACTCGCTATTATCCTTTTGTCATTCAGACATTCTTTCACGCAGACACCGGGTGAAAAAACACTTATCCAACCTGTAATTGCTGATACGATTCCCGACGTAACGACAGCAAACAGTAAGGGTTATTACATTGATATCAAGGACGACAATGGAAATTGTATTGTCGTGATCAGGGATAAAAACAAGAAAGAAGTAAAACGTGTCTTATTAACTGAATGGAATGCAAAACATGATCATTATGAAAATCTTTACGGCGAGATCTTATCACCGGTAACTGCGCCAATACAGGAAAGGATCAAAGGCAACAACCCTGCCATAACAAGTGTAACGGTCAAAGGCAATGTGGCTACCGTTACGTTGAAAAATGGAAAAACAGAAGTATATACACTTTCAGTTAAGGATCAGAAAGAGGCTTTTGAAGAAAGATGCCGCCTGCTGGAGGTGGCTGTCTCATCAACAGTTCCCATTGAAATAAATGTTGTGAATGAAACAATCGCAGAAGACTTTGAAATAAGCGACAATAAAGCAGTGATGAAAATGAGAAATGGCAAGGTGGAAGAATACAATCTTGCAGATCCAAAAGATAAAGCAGCCTTTGAAAAAAAATTCGGGAAGGTATATACACCCGCTTTGACAACAACCGGCGTTTATTCAGGGGCGTCTGTGGCTGAAACTGCAGAGCCTTCACTATCCACAACAGTAATTATTGCACCAGCAAATGAAGTAACAGCGATCCGTGAAGACGGAGCCATAATCGTTGTTGAAGAGGATGAAGCAATCACGATTGAACCTGAAATACTTCTTACCATTACCCAAAAAACGACTGAGGAGGAATTAAGGTCATTCCAGGCGGCATTAAAGACGAAAGGAATTGAGTTCAGCTTCGACAAGCCCCATTATAAGAACGGTCTATTAGTAAAGATCAGCGGAACAATAAGGTCGAAGGAGGGTCAGGCTAATTTTGTAGGGGTAGATTTCAAAAAGATCATTATATCACAGGTTAAAAATGGAGACAAAATTTATTTCAGAGTAGACGAAGCGGTAAAAAAGAAAGGCGTTAGCTAAGTTCGAATAAAATCGAATACCAGTGGCGGGTATTGTTATGAATGCCTGCCATTCATTTTTATAAATAATACCAGGGATTTCTTTTCGCTGCCCAAATATATTTTCTGACGTTTCTCCAAAAGGCCAGTACCAGGTAAATGATGACCGGGGACCCCATGGTAAGTATGGAAGCATAGATAAAATACTGGCGGATCTTACTGGTAGCTATTCCCAACCTGTCTCCTATTGCGGTGCAAACTCCAAAAGCATTCCACTCAATGAAGTTTTTTAGTCTTTTCATAGTGATGCAAGTTAATTTTTTCTCCTAATTCATCCAAAAGCGTAATATCAACATAGGGTGTTTTCCGTAAATTCGCAACCCATACGCATTTTAGATTTTAGATTGCGGATTTTAGATTTAATCTTTGGTTCCGCCACTAATTATAAATCCAAAATCTAAAATCCAAAATCTAAAAATCTGTTCATCATGGTATTCGATCTCGATCTTATCAAAAAAATCTATTCCGGGCTTCCCGCCAAAATTGAAGCAGCAAGAAAGCTGGTTGGACGTCCTTTAACGCTTTCTGAGAAAATATTATACTCCCATTTATCCGGTCCATTGCCCTCAACTCCTTACACTCGCGGGAAAAATTATGTTGATTTTGCTCCTGACCGGGTTGCCATGCAAGATGCAACGGCGCAAATGGCGCTCTTGCAATTTATGACCTGCGGTCGCAATAAAGTGGCTGTGCCCTCTACGGTACACTGCGATCACCTGATACAAGCAAAAGTGGGAGCAAAACAAGATCTTCAGCTGGCCATTGAGACGAATCGCGAAGTATATGACTTTCTTGCTTCAATTTCCAATAAATACGGAATTGGTTTTTGGAAGCCTGGCGCCGGTATCATTCACCAGGTGGTGTTGGAAAATTATGCATTTCCGGGCGGAATGATGATTGGAACCGACAGCCACACTCCGAATGCCGGTGGCCTTGGCATGATCGCAATCGGTGTGGGTGGTGCTGATGCGGTGGATGTCATGGCGGGGTTACCATGGGAACTAAAAATGCCAAAACTGATAGGCGTAAAACTTACCGGCAGAATGAGCGGTTGGACATCCGCTAAAGATGTAATTCTTTGGGTGGCAGGCCAATTAACGGTAAAAGGCGGTACCGGCGCTATCGTGGAATATTTCGGGCCCGGTGCCGATACAATGAGCGCAACAGGTAAAGGCACTGTATGTAATATGGGTGCTGAGATCGGAGCTACATGTTCTCTGTTTGCTT
>DASTIZ010000136.1:0-7340 GCA_035717045.1 Chitinophagaceae bacterium | reverse complement strand
CAGCAGTTTTAGGTTTGTCACCCTGGTTCTTCGAAGAAGGGTCACCCTGGGTTTGCATCCATTTTTTCAGGAAAGATTCCGGGAAATCAATCTTGGTTCCCTCCAGCAACTCATGGTAAGCCATGTGTTGCAGCTGATTTTTTGCCTGGTTATCCCAATAAGCCTGGATTTCTTCCGTAACCTTATTCCTGAAGTCAGCCAGCGACTTTACTTCTGCATTCGGATAAAGCTGTTTGAAAAACTCTTCGTTCAATTCTCTTTTTTCCAGCAAACCGATCTTGGTGATCTCAATCCTGAAATGTCTTTTTGCTGCGGTTGAATCATTTTTGTCAAGACCAAGGTCGGGAATGATAAATTCGAGTTCTTTCTCTGCAAACGCGTTGTCAAGCTGAGTGATCACATAATCGTTAAGCGTTTTGCCCATCAGGTTGTGGCGCAGATCCTCCTTGAAATATTTTACCAGGAGCGAGTTATCTTTCCTGATTCCACCCTCTATCTCATTTGCATTTTCATCCACTTCGGAAAAATGCACATTCAATACATTTTCCTCCGAATTTACAGTGTCCTCATCCTTCATATTGCCATACCGATTCTGCAACCGGGTAATCTCGTTGTTGATCATTTCATCGGTCACCTTCACCTTATATCTTGTGAGCCTGGCTTTTGAAAGATCGGCCAGCTGAAATTCCGGCTTCATTCCAATTTCAAAATGAAAAGTATAGTCAGCCGGATTGTTGACATCAAGCTGGCGGATATCCATCTCAACCGGCAGCGGCTGCGCGAAGATGTCTAATTTTTCTTCTTCCAGGTATTTGATCAACTCACGGTCAACTGTACGAAGCACTTCATCGGTAAACAAAGAGGGGCCATACATCTTTTTGATCAGGCCAGCAGGCACCATTCCTTTTCTGAAGCCGGGAATGTTAGCCTTCTTGCTGTATTCTTTTAATGATTTTTCAAACGTAGGGAGGTAATCGGTTTTTTCAAGTTTAAGAGTAAGTTTTTCATTCAGTAAACCGATATTTTCTTTTGTAACTGTAGCCATAAAAATGTTTAAAGGTTTCAGGGTTCAAAGGTTTAAGGGTTATCGTTGAAAAGAACCTTAAACGATTTAAACCCTTAAACGGATAAACCTTTTTGTCCGGATGGAGGGACTCGAACCCCCACACCTTACGGCATCAGATCCTAAGTCTGACGTGTCTACCAATTTCACCACATCCGGATAAGTTTAACAAGCTCCAAATATTCAAAAAGTTTATGATGTGTAACCCATTGAACTTTTTGAACCTATCTAACCTTTGAAACTTGAAACGGGCGGCAAAGCTAAGAGTTTTCGGGCAGAAAAACCGGTCGTTTTTAAGTAAATTCGCTGTTCATGGATACTCTTGCGCAGTTACCAAAATATAATCTGAATGAAGAGCAGGAAAAGAAACTGATCCTGAGGGAATACCGTGCCTTATTAAGAGCATTAAAAGCAAAACTAAAACCGGGTGACAGGCGGCTGATCCGAACCGCGTTTGAAATGGCCGTAGACGCTCATAAAACGATGCGCAGGAAAAGCGGTGAGCCATACATTCTTCATCCGATCGCGGTGGCCAGGATCTGTGTTGAAGAGATCGGGCTCGGTGTTCGCTCTACTATCTGCGCTTTGATGCATGATACAGTTGAAGACACGGATATTAGTTTAGAAGAAGTAGAGCGGGAATTTGGAAACGAGATCGCCAGGATCGTTGATGGACTTACAAAGATTTCGAATGTTATCGATGTCAATGCATCACAACAGGCAGAAAACTTTAAAAAGATACTGCTGACACTTACCGATGATCCGAGAGTGATCCTTATCAAATTGGCAGATCGCTTGCACAATATGCGAACGCTTGATCATATGAAGTCTGACAAGCAATTAAAAATTTCTTCTGAAACAGTCTATGTATATGCGCCGCTTGCTCACCGGATGGGTTTGTACAATATTAAAACCGAGATGGAAGATCTTGCGATGAAATATCTTGAACCCGAAGCCTATAAAGAGATAGCAAGAAAGCTCGCTGAAACAAAAAAAGAAAGAACACGCTACATCAATGAATTTATCAAGCCATTAAAAGATGAACTGGAAAAGGCTGACCTGAAATTTGAGATATACGGAAGACCCAAGCATATTCATTCTATTCAAAATAAAATGAAGAAAAAGGGTGTAAGTTTTGAAGAGGTATACGACCTGTTTGCGATTCGCATTATTCTTGACTCTGCTCCTGAAAATGAAAAAAGCGATTGCTGGAAAGTTTATTCGATCATCACCGATGAATATACACCGGCACCAGAACGATTGCGTGATTGGTTAAGTAATCCCAAAAGCAATGGTTATGAAGCATTGCATACAACGGTTATGGGCCCGCAGGGTAAATGGGTGGAAGTGCAGATCAGAACAAAGCGCATGAACGAGATTGCTGAAAAGGGTTTGGCAGCACACTGGAAATATAAAGAAGGGAGCGCTGATGAAAATCGTTTTGATAAATGGTTCCAGCAGATACGCGAAATGATCGGTAACCAGGATACAGACTCAGTGGATTTCCTGCAGGATTTTAAAACAAGTTTTCTTGCGGAAGAGATCTATGTCTACACGCCTAAGGGCGATGTGAAAATGTTGCCGGTAGGTTCTACCGCACTCGACTTTGCTTTTGCCATACATAGCGCTGTCGGCAGCAAAACGATTGGTGCCAAATTGAATCATAAGTTGGTACCGATCAGTCATAAGCTGCGGAGTGGTGACCAGGTGGAGATCATTACATCAAACAAACAAAAGCCAACTGAAGACTGGCTGAATTTTGTCGTGACTTCAAAAGCAAAGGGAAGAATCCGTGATGCATTAAAAGAAGAAAAAAGAAAAATTGCGGATGAAGGTAAATATATAGTGCAAAGGAAAATTGAGGGGATGGGTGCTGCCTTTAATCAGCATAATATTGATGAACTCTGGTCATATTATAAGTTGAGTTCTGCCCTGGATCTTTTTTACCAGGTTGCCATCAGGAACATTGACTTAAAAGAACTAAAGGATTTCAAGGTTTTTGGTGATAAAATAGAAGCACCCAAACCGGTAAAGGTTCACGACGTAAAAGTCGATGGAATTCCGCACCACCATCATCATCCATTAGGAAAAAAGGATACTGAACTGATCATCTTTGGTGAAAGCAGTGATAGGATCGTCTATAATCTTGCCAATTGCTGCAAGCCGATCCCTGGTGATGACGTGTTTGGTTTTGTAACAACAGGAAAAGGACTCACCATTCATCGTACGAATTGTCCGAACGCGGCAAAACTGATGGCGAACTTCGGACACCGCATTGTAAAAACAAAGTGGGCGAAGAATAAAGAAATTTCGTTCCTCACCGGTTTGAAAATTGTGGGACTGGATGACGTGGGTGTGGTAAATAAGATCACCAACCTGATATCCGGAGAATTGCGAATCAACATTGCTGCCCTGACAATTGAAGCAAAAGAAGGTGTGTTTGAAGGGAATATAAAACTTTATGTTCATGACAAAGAAGAGTTGGATGAACTGGTTTCAAGACTTTTGGCGCTGCCCGGAATAGAAAAAGTTGACCGATACGATACCGAATTGTGATCATTGCACCCGGGGAAAGCAATCATCATCTTTCCCACTCTTTATTAAAACGCCGCTTCAATAACTGTATAGGAGAATGTACCGTGTGGGACGGCTGATACCACGCGACTAAGCAAATCTTTCATTGCAATTCCTGGGCTTACCGTTACATCAGGTGTTATATTTCCATATCAAAGCTTATACAGCAACCGGTTGCAAGGGGGACGGCGTGGATCAGCTAACGGGCGCATTTGTCTGGATGGTGCAGGGTGTCGCAAGAGAAGGAAAAGTGACTACGAAGAAAGGAACGGTAACATTGATACAATAAAAGGCCTTCAGCCCCCTTTGCTTCCTCCGCCGGGCTCGCGATTCGCAATGACGAAGGGGGGTGCCGGCATTCCCGCAAAATCTAAATCTTGTTATTGGTTAAATAGTTGTGGAAAGAAAAGATGTTGTGATAGACAATTATCTTAAACTTCTTTTTTTGCATACCTTATTTTTGCCACGCTTATAACCCTGTCCCCTTTGTTTCTCCCGCCTTTGGCGGGATCGCAATGACGAGGGGAGACGTGGATTCGAAAATTCAGATTGTTTATTTATTATTTGAGTATTCATTAAAGCTGAGTAGGGTTACATAAAGTACAAGAGTGCGACGCAACTAAAGCACAATAGTAGCAGTGAAGTCGACTCCATAAAAAAACAGCAAATAAAAATACTTTTCTAAAGTGGGGAGACAGCAGCCCTCTTTAGGGGGTTGGGGGTTTGATTTATGATCGACGTTATTTTAGGCTTGCAGTGGGGTGATGAAGGGAAAGGAAAGATCGTGGATTTTTTTGCCTCGGATTATGACGTGATTGCCCGTTTCCAGGGGGGCCCCAATGCAGGTCATACTTTGTATGTGGGAGAAAAGAAAGTAGTGCTTCACCAAATTCCGTCGGGAGTTTTTCATAAAAGTAGCATAAACCTGATCGGAAGCGGGGTAGTGCTTGACCCAGTTACCCTGAAAAAAGAGGCAGACACGGTTTCTTCGTTTGGAATTGACCTGAAAAAGAATCTTTTTGTGTCTGACAGGGCTCATTTGATATTGCCGACTCACCGGGCACTGGATAAAGCTTCGGAACTATCGAAAGGCCATGATAAGATTGGGTCCACTCTCAAAGGAATTGGTCCGACCTATATGGACAAAACAGGTCGAAACGGTCTGCGGGTTGGTGACTTGCTGCGTGGCGATTTTAGAAATGCGTATGACAATTTGTATAAGAAACATCGCCAAATTCTCAATACCTATTCATTTAATGAAGATATTACCGGCTGGGAAACCGAATTTTTTGATGGAATTGAATTTTTGAAGGGGTTAAATATCGTTTCAGGGGAATATTTTATTAATGAACATTTGTCATCCGGCAAAAAGATACTGGCAGAAGGCGCCCAGGGCAGCATGCTTGATATTGATTTTGGAACATTTCCCTTTGTCACTTCTTCCAACACGATCACGGCCGGAGTTTGTAGTGGACTGGGTGTAGCGCCTCAGAAGATTAGAGATGTATTGGGTGTGACAAAAGCTTATTGTACGCGTGTTGGCGGCGGACCTTTTCCTACTGAACTTACCGATGCAACCGGCGAGGAGTTAAGAAAGACCGGCCATGAGTTTGGCGCCACTACCGGCCGGCCACGTCGCTGTGGATGGATCGACCTGGTGGCGCTGAAATTTGCCTGTATGATAAATGGCGTGACAAAAATTGTCATGACAAAAGCAGATGTGCTGGATGCCTTTGGTGAATTACAAGTTTGCACAGCATATCAACTAAATGGAAAGAACACGGAGGAAGTTCCCTATCAGATGACGGGAATCAACCTGGCACCTGTGTATAAATCTTTCAAAGGGTGGAAAACGGATTCTTCTGTAATAAAGGTTGAAAAAGATTTACCTGCAGCCATGCAGCAATATGTACAGTTTATCAATCAATACCTGGGAGTGAAGGTGAATTATATTTCAAATGGACCGGGCAGAGATCAGATAGTTTCACTATCTTGAAGAATGAACAATAAAAAATAATTGCAAAAATTTGGAAGTTTTACAACTTCTCCGAAATTTTACATTGATTAATTTTATTGGAATATGACAATGAAATCTGGTAAAGGAAAAAAGCCCGGCGAAAATCATAAGCCATCTTCCGGTAATGACAAGAAAACATCACCTAAGAAAAAGCAGGAAGAAATAGATGATGATGATGACGATGAAGTGGCAGAAGATGAAGAGCTGGATGTGAAGGCTTCCAGGAAAGGAAGCAAAGTTGCTGCATCAAAAAAAGCAAATGATGAGGATGACGACGATGATGAAGCAGGTGAGGAAGAGCTGGATGAGTGGGAGAAACCAGAAGAGGAAGAAGAATGGGATCCTGATTTCGATGAATTCGATATCCCGGCCTCCAGGGGTAAAAAGGCGAGTGGCGGCGGAAAAAAAGGCGCCGGTGATGATGACGATTTTAAAGTTGATGATGAATTTAAAGAAATGGGTTTATACAACGATAGCTACGAGGAGGATGATGAAGATGACTACTAATTAGTTTTTATTTCTCGATTTATATTTTGAGCGCAACCAATACTAACTGCATTTTTACAGTTGCAGATTTTGAGAATGCAAAGAAAAAAATGCTGAGCTGGGCCAACCGGTTTAGCATTTTTTGTTTTTTGGACAATCACCAATACCAAACAAATTATCATTCTGTAGAGTGTTTACTGGGGGTCGGATCCAGGGATAGTTTTTCCGGCACATTACGTGGGCTCCAGGCATTTATTGATAAAAAGCCACGATGGCTTTTTGGTCATTTAGGATATGACCTGAAGAGTCAAATAGAGGGAGTCGGTTCAGGTCATCCGGACAGGGTGGGCTTTCCTGACAGCTTTTTCTTTGAACCCGAGATCATGGTCAGGCTTTCAGAAAATGAAATGAAGGTTGAGGTTGAGGATGAGATTGAGGCAGCGAGGATTTTTTATGAGATTATGGATGCGCAATCCGCCATGCCTGATAAGCGGCACGATATTCAAATAAGTCAGCGGGTTACGAAAGAAGAATATATTGAGACGATTGAAAAATTAAAGAAACACATTCTCCGCGGCGACTGTTATGAAATTAATTATTGCATGGAATTTTTTGCAGAGAATGCCTTAATTGATCCCCTATCAGTTTATCAAGGGCTCAGCAGCACGTCGCCAAATCCCTTTTCGGCACTGTATAGACTGGATGATAAATGGCTGATCTGTGCCAGCCCTGAAAGATTTCTAAAAAAAGAGGGGAAAAAAATTCTGTCCCAGCCGATCAAAGGAACATCATCAAGATTTTTGAAGGATGCTAACAGGGATCAACAAAGTAAGGAGGACCTTTTTGCGAGTGAAAAGGATCGTTCTGAAAACGTGATGGTAGTGGATCTTGTGAGAAATGATCTTGCCCGAGTATGTAAAGAAGGAACGGTAAAAGTAGATGAGCTCTTTGGTATTTATTCTTTTCCGCAGGTGCATCAGATGATCTCCACAGTGAGTGGTGAATTGAAGGACAAGGTTTCTTTTACTGATATTATCAAAGCAACTTTTCCTATGGGTTCAATGACGGGTGCACCAAAAAGAAAGGTGATTGAATTGATTGAAAAGTATGAAAAAACAAAAAGAGGAATCTTTTCCGGAGCATTGGGATACACCTCACCCCCTGTCCCCTCTCCCCGTCATTGCGAGCGAAGCGAAGCAA
>DASTIZ010000135.1:0-6944 GCA_035717045.1 Chitinophagaceae bacterium | reverse complement strand
CCCCATTTACCAATATCTGAATTTTTTGCAGCCGTAATCGCATAATCATAGCTGGAGGTTACATAGTACACTACCGAGTCTTTTGGCTGCGCCGAGGCACGTTGTTCTAATGTAAAACTCAACCAATTGGGAGGCGGGGTGTCTGAAGCGTTTGACATCAGAAACACGTTGGCTGCCGCCAGGTGAAGCATTTGCTGGGCAAAACTGCGAATGCTATCATGTGCCTTAAAGGAGTATTTATCTGCCGGCATTGTGTTGAGATAATCAAGAGTATAAGCTTTTGCTCTTTCCCAATCTTTTACCAATTGAGATTTTATGTCTTCCTGGCTAACGGTCTGTGCTTTCAGTTGAAGAGACGTAAGAAACAAAAATGAAAGGGAAAAAAGTCCTGTAGCAATGATTTTTTTCATAAACAGTTTTTTTGGACGATCAATTTAAGATAAAAATTGCTATTCGCATTATTTCATTTGCAAAATGACAAAGCCCGCCGGTCTTGTCTCCCTGGTCCTGATCGCAAAACCAATTCCGGGTTCTATCCATACGAAGTGCCCGGGTTTCATAAACCGTTGCTGTATTGTTTTGTTTATGCGAAGGTCAATTGACGTCGTTTCCTTACTTACAACCAGATAGCCGCTTGCTGAGGGTGGTAACTGTAAATGATCTCCCGGTTTCAATTCAGCGTCGTATCCGTTCACCCGTTGTTCATTGAACAATAATTTCAAAAGAGGATGTTGAACAACATGGATAGTGCTTTTTTGTTTTGCTGATATTAATTCAACATCCATGACATGAAACCAGGCCGTGTCCTCATTCCATACCCGGTGAAGACGGTCAGTTTTCATAGGATCATATGAAATGTTCCCGGAAACATTAGCTCCCTGTTGAGGTTGCTCACCGGCGAGTTGTGAACTTACTTTGCAGTTTGACAATACTATGAAAACTGATGGCGTGTTGTGCAAATGGAACCCGGTCGTATCTTTTGGCCCAAGATGTACGTCGAGAATGCGCACAAATTCATTTTCAAAAACGTTGTGATGTCGTGGCTCATCTCTGACGTGGACCTGTGCGGGTAGAACAAGCCAGCTGATAAAAATCAATTTTGTAAGTAGATATTTTAGCATAGTTTAAAGGTAATTTTGATTTGATAAGTATACAAACAAATAAATGGATATGATACCTGTAAAAGGATATGCCGCTTTTGACGCGTCTTCGCCTTTAAAGCAATACAATTTTGAAAGAAGAGGTCTAAGATCCCATGATGTGTTAGTTGATATTTTATTTTGCGGTGTCTGTCATTCAGATATTCACCAGGCAAGAGATGAGTGGGGAGGATCGATCTACCCGATGGTGCCGGGACATGAGATTGTTGGCAAGGTGATTGACGTGGGTGCCCACGTCGATAAATTTAAGCGGGGTGACACGGCGGGCATCGGTGTTATGATCGACAGTTGCCGGCAATGCAAACCCTGCGAGATCTTTATGGAGCAATACTGCGTGGAAGATATGACCGGCACCTATAATAATTATGAGAGAGATAAAGTGACCCTGGCGCAGGGTGGGTACAGCACACAAATTGTTTGTGATGAAAGATATGTTTATCATATCCCCAATGAACTTGATCTTGCCGGCGTGGCTCCTTTGTTGTGTGCGGGTATTACTACTTATTCCCCGTTGAAATTTGCCGATGTAAAGCGGGGTGATAAAGTTGCCGTGGCTGGCCTGGGTGGATTAGGTCACATGGCCGTAAAATTTGCAGTAGCCATGGGTGCAGAAGTTACCATGCTAAGTACATCACCATCGAAAGCACAGGACGCCAGGCGGCTCGGTGCCCATCATTTTGTATTAAGTACCGATGATTCAGCTATGCGCAAACTGAATAGCCGTTTCGATGTGGTGGTTGACACAGTAAGTGCGGATCACAATTATGAGAGCTATCTGAAGTTACTCGGTCTTGAGGGCAAGTTGCTTGTTGTTGGTCTGCCCAAATCAGATCCGCTTTTAAATCCATTTGAGCTGATAAAAAACCGTCGCAGCATAATCGGTTCGATGATCGGCGGCACCGTTGAAACGCAGGCAATGCTTAATTTTTGCGGGGAAGAAAATATTGTGGCTGATGTGGAAGTGATACCAATGCAGCAAATCAACGAAGCGTATGAAAGAATGTTAAAAAATGATGTGAAATACAGGTTCGTTATCGATCTGTCGAGTTTGAAATAAGGTCAGAAGCACTATTCTAAGGATGAATGAAACAACAGCTTTAATATTAAGCGATATCTTTAAATATTTAATTTTTATTGCTCCAGTAGTATCCTTTCTTATTGTGCGAAAAAATCAAACAACCAGGTTGTTTAAAATTGTGAAAGGTGTTGTGATCACAGGTGTTTTGATGGTCTTGCTTTTTATGATCTCAATATTTTTCCTTTTAGAAAGTGGCAGCATTTCTTAGATCGGGGCAGGAAACTATTTTTTGGGTCCAGGCCAGAACAGCCATCTTCACCGGATTAGCACACAGGTTCCCTTTTGCTTATATGTTCTATCGTTGATGCCAATTCCTTCTGCCATCCAGACAACTACTTGTGACGACTGTAATTTCCCACCGATCATACCATTCCAACCTCTCGGATCCTGTTTAATATCAAATACCAATTGCCCCCAGCGATTATAGATCCTGAAGTATTTCATTTCTTTGATCCCGACCGGTATTGGTTTTAAATAATCATTCAATCCGTCCTGGTTTGGCGTAAAACCTGTTGGCACATAGAACTTCACTTCTTTAAACACTTTGACCAATTGCGTATCTACCGTTAGGCAACCCGCGGCGGTTTCTATAGCAATGGTATAGAGATTATCGGTGGTACCATTAAAAACAGGCGTTACTGTTGACGTTGAATTTAAAAAGGTCGGTGGACTCCACTCTACATCAACTCCAAAGGTTCTTGCTTTTAACTGTTGCGGATGGCCCGATACGGCATACTCAATAGGATACCGTATACCTGGTTGCGGTGTTTCAATACTCACGGTCTTTTCTTCTGTCGTGGCCACGCACCCATCACTGTTGTAAAGGATCGCCTGGTAGGTTCCGGACTGATTTGCCCGGTAACGGGTAGTGGTCTGACCACTAATAGGCAAGCCATCCTTTAACCACTGAATCCTGGTGGTTGGCTGCACATACAATACGGTACTGTCCCCACTGTTTATACAATATGCAAGCTTCCCCACAACGTTGATGGAGGTATCAATGATTGATGCCCTAACAACAACTGTGTCAGTATCGGGGCAGCCTCCTCCCACGCTGCTTGTGGTTAATATGTAAGTAGTAGTTACAGCGGGTCCCGCTCGGGGGTTCGCGATATTGGGGTCTGTCAATCCTGCGGTCGGGGTCCAACTATAAGTCAGTCCCGGTTTCGGGATCGCACCCAATGGCACCAGGCTCCTGTTACATGAGAGGGTGTCGCCGCCTGCATATGAGGTCACGGTTAATGTATCAATCAATTGTGCATATAATGTATCCAGACAACCATACCCGTTATATGGTACCACTTCCACAGCAATCGTGGTTCCGACAGGCGGCGGCGGGTTGAACATTATATTCTGACTTACTCCCAGCGTTTGAGTGAAATTGCTATTGTACCACGTATATTGCTGGTAACCGTAGGGTGCCGTTACATTTATAAATGCATCATCCGGACAATAAGTAGCACCAACAAACTCGCTACTGCATTCTGAGTTAACGTCAATATAAGCATAACCAAAATGACGCGTAAACGTGCAGTCTCCCGTCTTAAAAAATAAACGAATGGTTTTGCCTGCGTTATTATCAAGATTGATGCTTACTGCTGACCAATCTTTGCACCAAACACTTGTCGTGTCTTGTTGAAAAGGGGAAACAAAGAATCCTGGTAGTACATTCCCAAACGGAACAAATGTGAACGATGAACAGTGAAGAACAGTATTATCGGTTACATTCAGTACTTCGATCTCCAATCTTGGCTGTTGAAATATCTCGTGATGGGGATCCTGGAAAACAACAGCATAATGATATATAAGCGAATACACATCCCGCCCGGCAGGTATTGTGAATTCATAGGAAATTCCCTCGGCCTGGCCCCCGCCTGTATTATTCCCGAGCCTGATTGAATGGCCACTTCCATTGGGGCATACAACCGGGAAGCCGCCAAAATAATCCACTTCAGCGTTGGGAGCTGAATACATAGTGTGTTGAGTAGGCATAGGCCCACCCGAGTTGGCCAGAAAAATAGTGTTTCTGCCGCCCGATGCAGATACGTTGCCTGTATAACAGGTCCAGTTGTCAAAAGTTCCCGTTTCAAAATCAAGATTGGGAGGGCATTGAGCTACAGAACGGAGCGAAATCAAGGAGACCGGGATCAGTAGCAGGGAAAATTGTGCACGGGAGAAAAAAGAGACTGTCTTATCATTTTCCTGGGGTATGCGCACAATTGTAGATTGAATATTAAAGATAAAAATTACTTAAGACAAAACGGCGGTCTTTTCTACGGGGTTGCCGGGTAAAATCCTTTTCATGACAATTTACTGATAAAATGGATTAAATGATGCAGAAGGTTTGCAAACAAGAAAAAATACAACTCTGGAATTTCCCTAGCTTTGCGCTCACAAATCCAGATTTATGAAGAGAGGCTTATTTTTTATTTTTTTTATTTCAGTTGGTTTCATTTGCCTGGCGCAAAAATCTGATCCAAAAGTATCGACTCCCGATCCCAACCAAAAAATACAAGTTGTAGAAACAGCGTGTGGCCAATGTCAATTCAAACTTGCCGGCAAGGGATGCGATCTGGCAGTTCGCATCGACGGCAAGTCATATTTTGTTGATGGCACAGACATCGATTCACACGGTGACGCTCATGCGAAAGACGGATTTTGCAATGCTGTAAGAAAGGCCGGGGTGCAGGGCCAGGTAGTGAATGATCGTTTCAAAGTGACTTACTTCAAACTGGTGAAACAAGAAAAGAAAAGCGACGAGGCTGCCGCACAAAAAAATTAGCAACCTATTAATCTTGCAATTACTTATTCATACCAGCAATTCAGCAGAAAAAATCTGCCGATTATGTAATCTCGACCATTAAGGAAAATCGCTTTTCACTAACTTCGCACCCCAACATTCAACTATGCCTGAACATTCACATCAATTAGCTGCAATTCTCTTTGCGGACATAGTGAACTATACCGCTATGATGCAGGAAGATGAGAATGCTGCCCTGGAGAAGATCACACGCTTCAGGCATGTTATCGATATCATAGTGGAAGAACTCGAAGGAAAGATCATCCAGTACTATGGTGATGGTTGTCTTGTGCTTTTTAACAGTGCTACGGATGCCGTGGAGTTTGCTAAGTTGTTACAGACAGATTTTAATGAAGATCCGAAGGTGCCGGTGCGGATCGGCATTCATATGGGTGATGTATTGCTGCGGGATGGAAATGTGTTTGGCGATGTCGTGAATATTGCCTCCCGGATACAGGCATTGGCACCTGCAGGTGGTATCTATATATCAGAAATGGTGTATAGGAACATTGCGAATAAGAAAGGAATGGATTCTGTATTTATTAAAGAAGAAAAATTAAAGAATGTAAAAACACGGATCAGGATATATGAGGTGCTTACCGAATACAGTACAACCGTTTATCACGTAAATGCTGATGATGAGCAAGTGGCCATTGACGAGAACAGCATTGCCGTGTTGCCATTTGTGAATATGAGCAGTGACAAAGAGCAGGAATATTTCAGTGACGGGCTAACGGAAGACATTATAACACAGCTTTCAAAGATCAAGTCGTTTAAGGTCATTTCCCGTACCTCGGTGATGCAGTATAAGAAAACACCAAAGTCAATAAAAGAAATCGGTAAGGAACTCGGTGTGGCGACCATCCTGGAAGGAAGCGTACAACGATCACCGACAAAGGTTCGTATCACGGCACAGTTAATAAATGCTGTATCGGATGAACATTTATGGTCGGAGTCGTATGATCGGCCGGTTGACGATATATTCACGATTCAGAGAGAGGTAGCATTGGCGATTGCCTCTGTTCTCAATACAACCCTGACCAAAAAAGAATCGCAGCAGTTGGATTATGTGCCTACGGTCAATCTGCAGGCATATGATCTTTATATGCGCGGAAAATTTCTCGTTGAAAAAAGAAATAAGACGGATCTGCTGGTGGCCCGGGAATTGTTTCAGCAAGCAGTTACAAAGGACAGAACATTTGCTGACGCATATTCAGGCCTGGCAACAACGTATTTGCTCTCATCTTTCCGTGGGTACGAGGACCCGACAAGGATGCTATGGCTGGCAAAAAAAAATATTGATACCGCATTAGGACTCGATCCTTCATCAGGAGAGATCCAGGCAACGCTGGGATATTGGTATCACCAGACATTTGACTGGCATGCTGCAGAAATAACGTATCGCCGCGCCATCGACCTGAATGCAAACCAGTCGAATGTTTATCTATGGCTGGGAATTTTGCTTGAGGCAAAGGACGAGAAAGAAGAAGCACTGAAAGTTTATAACCGGGGTACTGAATTAAATCCGATGTGGGATTATCTTGTTGAGAACAGGATAAGAGCATTGGTGAACAATAACCAGGTTGATGAGGCAATTGCGCTCCAAAAGGGGTTAATCGAAAAAGCAGCAGCTGATCCTACGCTTCAAAAAATGTATCGCGAGGATCTTTCAAGATTATACTGGTTTTTGAATAATAAAAGTGCAGCAATTGAAACTGCCGGGCAATCGGGAAACAAGAATCTTGTGAAATTATATACCGACGGAGATTACTCGCAGCTGGAAAAGGAAGTGGACAGGTTTTATAATGAACTAAGAGATAAAAGTGAATACGTGTCGCAGGTTTGGATGGGTATTGATTATGCCCGCGCGGGCGCAAGGGACAAAGCATTGGATTGCTTCAATAAT
>DASTIZ010000134.1:0-16335 GCA_035717045.1 Chitinophagaceae bacterium | reverse complement strand
TTTATTGATCAAAGAAGAAGATTATACAACAAGACTCGGATTTTCACAAAGAACAAACGCGGTCGTCGAGCCGCGCATTTCAACACAGTGGTTTGTAAAAATGAAACCACTTGCTGAAAAAGCATTGAAAGCAGTCCTGACTGGTGATGTAAAGATCCATCCTGAAGAAAGGTTTTTGGCTACCTATAAATATTGGCTGGAGAACGTGAAAGACTGGTGTATCAGCCGGCAATTGTGGTGGGGACAAAGAATTCCTGCGTGGTATGATGAATCTGGAAAATATGTTGTCGCTGAAACAGAAGACGGAGCTAAAAAAATATTCAATGATCAATTTTCAATGATCAATGTTCAATTGAAGCAGGACGATGATGTTTTGGACACATGGTTTTCTTCGTGGTTGTGGCCTATTGAGGTGTTTAATGGAATAACTCAGCCTAACAACAAAGACATCAACTATTATTATCCAACCTCTGTTTTAGTAACTGGACAGGATATTATTTTCTTTTGGGTAGCCAGAATGATCATGGCGGGATACCAGTTTGATCATTTATATGATCCTGGTAAAGAAATTAAGGAACAGCGACCATTTAAAGATGTCTACTTCACCGGAATGGTAAGGGATAAGCAGGGGAGAAAAATGAGTAAGAGTCTTGGCAATTCGCCCGATCTGCTTGACCTCATTGATCGCTTTGGCGCCGATGCAGTTCGTTTTGGCATCATGATCTCCTCTCCTGCCGGGAATGATCTTTTATTCGATGAGAGCAGTTGTGACCAGGGTAGAAATTTTAATAATAAGATCTGGAATGCATTGAAGTTGGTGAAAATGTGGGAAGGTAAGCAGTCGGCAGTTGACAGTCGGCAGCCTGCAGTCAACAGCCGGCAATCGGCAGTTGGGAATCCACAGTCCCGACAAAGTTCAACTCACCACTCACCACTCACCACTGACAACTTTGCTGTTGATTGGTTTGAGAACAGAATGAATGAGGCAAAATCAGATATTGAAAAATTATATAAGGATTTCAGGTTAAGCGAAGCGCTAAAAACAATTTATTCGTTAATCTGGGATGATTTCTGTAGTTGGTATTTAGAATGGGTAAAGCCCGGATTTGAACAAACCATCGAAAAAAGTGTTTATGATAAAACCGTTTATTTCTTTGAAGAGTTATTGCAATTACTTCATCCGTTTATGCCTTTTGTCACAGAGGAAATTTATCATCAACTGAGCGAAAAGAAGAAAGGAGATGATATTACAATAAAAATAAATACCATTGGGGAATGGGGATATAAACCAGTCACATTGTGGCAAGGAAAATTATTGAAAGAAGTAATTACTGCTTTACGTGACGTTCGCATAAAAAATCAACTAAAGCCAAAAGAAGAAATTAAACTTTCAATTCAGACCCAAGACAGGCAATCATATGATTTATTCAAATCAATCCTTGCAAAACAAATAAATGCTTCAAATATCGATTTTGTAAATGAATCGATAGTGGGAACTATCAATGTCGTTGTACAAAAGGATAAATTCTTTATCGAAACGGGGAAACAACTTGACACTTCCAGTCAAAAAGAACAACTCATAAAAGACCTCGAATACCAAAAAGGATTTCTTCTGTCTGTAGAAAAGAAACTAAGCAATGAACGTTTTGTGCAGAATGCAAAACCCGAAGTGGTGGAAATTGAAAAAAAGAAAAAGGCGGATGCTGAAGCGAAGATTAAAGCAATTGAGGAAAGTCTGCAGAACTTATGATTATTATTGATTATTGATTATTTACATTACGAGCCCGGTATACCCCCATGGAAAAACATGAAATAATCAATAACCAATAATTAATAATAATTCGGACTCCTACCGCGGAATAATACTCACCGGCAAAATGAATTCAAACCAGGTTCCTCGCTGACCTGTGACAAGGTCATCATCTAATCTCCTGCTGATCCGCCAACCAAACGTCAGCGGGTATTGGTTCCACCAATTTGTGTCAAAATAAAATTCAATACCGACACTTCTTTGATCTGCCGTTACCAATTTATCTCTTGAATATACTCTCGTCAGGTCATAAAATGCATTGGCCCGGATTCGCTGTATATAAAGAATATTTCCAAACCCCCAATCGGGGATCCACAATGGAAAATGATAGTTAGCGCCCAGTTTCCACATTCTTGACAAATAAGTTTCATTATAGCCTCTTGAGTAAGGAAAGCGGTTACTGAATAATATCCTGAACGTATCTCTTTGCTGGAATGCACCACTTAAAACAATACTATGGTTTGAAATAACCCCGGGTAAGTAAATATTCGCCGAACCAAAAAACTGGTAACTATCGTATTTTGAAATTGCATGACGATACTGGAAAGAAGAACTATAGCCCAGCCGGGGAAAAATATGCTGTCTCGCCATTTGTACCTGCTGGCTATAATTAAAAAAGTGCGAGAGATAACCAAAATTATTTTCAACAAAAAGATCTTTAGTAGCGCCTGTGTTAGATTCAAACCTGAAAACATAGCTGCTTCCAAAATTCAATGAGCGGAAAAATCGCCCTCCAGTAAGATCAAGCGGGATATTCAGTCCAACACGGGTATCCAACTGGTTCCATCGTCTTGTCAGGCTGTTAACCGTATCGGTCCGTTGAAATGTATATTCAGTGCCGGCGGACAGATAAGGAAACCACCCCCCATAAATCGAACTGAATCCAACGGCATTTGTCCGTTCATTCTGGTTATACAAATAATACAGTTCTGTTTGCAGCGTGTTCAAAACATTTTGCCCGTACAAGGTATACGTGAAGATCGGGTCTTCATAATACGGTCGCCAGCTATGAAAATTCAGCAGTCTTGTTCCTTTCTTATAGTTGATGGCAGGAAAATTTCTCGTGTTAATATCATTCAGCAATAAGCCGTTAAAGTTCTCTTCGTTGGCAACTGCAAACGCATTTGACGATGACAAAAACTCTGTTTCGCTAACTTCTTTCATTTTTAATGTGTCAGGCGTCAGTGCTTTCAGTTGGTATCCCTCTGCGGTAAAATTGGAGTATATCAACTTACTTCGTGATGCACTTACAAAATAATTTCCAGTAGCCGAATTCGATACCTGGAAAACTTTTCCATCGCTTAACCGGACCATAAAGATCTCATCATTACCATTGAAAGAAGCGGTAAAGTAGACCTGGTCGCCCTGCACATTTGGAAATCCGATGGTATGATATGATGGGACGGTAACTCTTGTTGTTACTCCATCCAGGTTGGCGCGGGCCAGGCACATTTTCCCATCATCCAGCCTGACACAAACAATTATCGAGCTGTCATCAATGAATTTGGGATCGGTAAAAACTTTTATTTCGGAAGACCCGATCCTGTTCAATATTAACCCGTCAGCTGCATTCAGCACATGCAACTCGCATTTGCCGTTCGTTTCGTAATTCACCGCCACAATCCTGGCTCCATCATCACTAATATCAGGAGTAAAATATCTTGTTTTCTGCGTGATTCGCTGCTGCGTCCCATTCTTTACATCCAATAAACGAATCTCCCCATAATTCTTCCAACCCCATCTTGCATCGGGCCTGTAAGCAGAGTAAACGATCTTTCCGTTACGATAACTGAATTGCTCATCCAGCGAAATATCTTTCACCCTTACCCGGTGTTCACCCGAATTATCGTTTACTACAAATGCCGGTCGCTTGCGATAGCTGCTTTTCAAGTAAAGCAGTGATCCATCTTCTATGTTATATGGGAAAAAATAATTTGTAACATGGCTTACCGTTGGCCTGGTGACTTTTTGCTCACCCGGGTCAACCTGCGTAGCCGCGCTCTTCTGTTGCATATGGCTACTCAACCTATAAAAATCAAAAGCATTTTTTATGAATGTTTTATAATCTGTCCCGGCATGTGTTCTGATTGCTTTTTGAAAAGGGTAAAGCAGCCCTTTGAAAGAAGCGGCATCCCCGGTCACTTTTTGCCAGAAATCCGGTCCGTATTTTTCATACCCATAATTCACGAGCAAATAACCAAGGGGATAATGATTCGGGACGAAATCTTTTAGTGACCCATTTCGCAATTTCATCCATGAATAATTCTTTTGTGCAAGCCAAAGCGCCGGATACTGGTTAGTAAAAAAAGGGATCCGGCCCCTGCCCTGTCCGCTATGGACCGTTTCATTATAGACCGCATCACCTTCATAAAACCAATCCGGCACTGCTGCATTAATTGCCAACGCAAGGCCTTCTTCGCCAAACAAATAATACATCACTTTACTCAGTCCTACCCTGAAATTGCTGAATTGCTGGACGTGCCTGTATTCGTGCATGGCAAGCCCCTCAGCCCACCCGATGCTTCCCAATTCAAAGTTGTTAAATGAAGGTGTGAGGAAGAATTCGCTCCGGTACGGGCCAAGATTGACGTAGCCGTTAGCGACGGTTGTTTGATTTTGCAAAACGATATTTATTTTATCGCGCCTGTTGCCAAGAGAATTATTTTTTGCAGCGAGAAAATGAACAACCGATGCCACACGCCTGGCAATACTATCCGTTCCGGCAGGAAAGATGATCCTGGCTGTATCAGTATTGATCTGCTTCCATTGTACAGAGGGCGGATTACCTCCAAATTCCTGTGCTGACAAATAACGGGCAACGAGTAACAAACAAGCAGCAATGATAGCTCTTCTCATTCGATCGGATTTAGAAAGAAAGTTACGGAAAACATAATTGTGGATTGACAAATAGCAGTGGTTGTAATAACTTTATCTCCGTTAACTCTACTTGTATGCCAGCAGCCACCAAACAAAATCCGGATTCATTACTTATTCACTATTTGACGCTTCGAAAATCGGTTGGGATACTGGGAATTCTTTTACCCGTTGTATTGGTTTTTGGCGTAAAGCTTTTATCTCACTGCAATACTCTGCAGGATTCGATCAGTGATTACTATTATACAAAACTGGGCCATTACATGACCGGAACCTTATGCGCCGTATCATTATTCATGTTTTCATATAAAGGGTATGGCCCAAAAGATTATTGGGCCGGAAAAGCGGCAAGTTTATTTGCGCTCGGGGTTGCTTTCTTTCCCTGTTCAAATTATTACCCGCTTTCGGAGTGCAAGGTATTGCAACTAAAAGGGGATGATACCATCAATATCATACATTTCACTTCAGCAGCGCTGCTCTTTCTTACATTTGCATTCTTTTCTTTGATTCTTTTCACGAAAGGTTCACCGCATCCCACCAGGCGAAAGGTTCAGCGCAACGTGATTTACAAAATATGTGGTGTGATTATTATCCTTTGCATTCTGCTGATACTTCTTTATTCAGTTATTCCATCTCTTCACGATTCATTCAAAATGTATAAGCCAATATTCTGGCTTGAATTCTTAGCCCTGGTAGCATTTGGGTTTAGCTGGCTTACTAAAGGCGAAGCATTATTACCTGATAAAAAATAATTATCTACCGTTAAAGTTGCTTAATCTTCTTTCATCAGTTTAATATTCCGGATGAATAATGCCTGGTTTATAAAGGATCGATCTTTTTAGTTTTGATCGACGTAAAAAACTGTTTATGAAAAGACTCATAATGTTATCTGCGCTCGTTTTATTAGTTGCATTCACCAATTCCCAAATACCACTAACTGTCCTGCCAAGCGGCGGTAATAAAAAAGCAGTAGTGGGTGAGCAAATTGGTTTGACCAAAGTTCTGATCAATTACGACCGGCCGGGTGTTAAAGGCCGTGAAGGAAAGATCTGGGGCCAATTGGTACATGTTGGCTATACGGACCAGGGATTTGGAAATACAAAAACTGCACCATGGAGAGCCGGTGCCAATGAGAATACGACTATGGAATTTTCAACCGACGTGAAGATTGAAGGCAAAAGCCTGCCTGCCGGAAAATATGGTTTCTTTATTGCTTATCATCCAGATGAATGCACGTTGATCTTCTCAACCAATGCCACCTCCTGGGGAAGCTATTATTACAATGAAAAGGAAGATGCCTTACGGGTAAAAGTAAAACCTGTAACGCTCGATCGATCTGTTGAGTGGTTAAAGTATGAATTCTCGGATGAAACCGAGAACAGTGCCGTAATCTCTTTATTATGGGAAAAACTGAGGATACCTTTCAAAGTAGAAGTCGACTATGTGAAGTCGCAATTAGAGTCGTTTCGCAATGAGTTAAGGACTGAAAAAGGATTTATCTGGCAGAGCTGGGAGCAGGCCGCGAATTGGTGCCTGCAAAGAAATGTAAACCTGGAAGAAGCATTATTGTGGGCAGACTCGTCAACGAGCCCCGGTTTTGAAGGAGCTAAATCTTTTCGTGCCGCAAGTACAAAAGCACAGATACTTGAAAAGCTCGGACGCGGTAATGAGGCAGCAACCGTGATGAAAAATGCATTGCCAACTGCGACAATGATCGAAATTCATTCATACGGCCGAACACTGCTAACACAAAAAAAGAATAAAGCAGCGCTGGAAGTTTTCAAATCCAACTATCAGAAAAATCCTAACCAATTCACAACTTTGATGGGTTTGGTAAGAGGTTATTCGGCGAATGGAGACTATAAAACAGCTTTGGATTATGCAAACAAAGCAGTGCCCCTTGCACCTGACGCAACTAACCGGAACAATGTATCGGCAATGATCGATAAGCGAAAGGCGGGGAAAGACGTTAACTGATACTGTGAGCATCAATCATCAATATTATTGATTAAAATTTATTGATTATTATTAGTTAGTTGCACCCTAAGATCTCGCATAGCTTATTATCCAGGTCAGGACCCCGAAGATTCCGACCTACGATTTTTCCGTTGGGGTCAACGAGGATATTGAAAGGAATTCCCTGTACGCGATAAATTTTTGCGGCTGCATTATCCCACCATTTCAGATCGCTGACATGAGTCCAGGTAAGATTATCCTTATGAATAGCTGCCAGCCAATTATCCTTTTGTCCCGGACGATCTAAAGAAACACCAAGCACCGTAAAGTTTTTTGCTTTGAACTTATTATAGCTGGCAACGACATTTGGGTTTTCCATGCGACAAGGTCCGCACCAGCTTGCCCAGAAATCTACGAGCACATACTTGCCTTTAAAAGATGAAAGTGAAACCTGTGCGCCTGCCGTATCGGGCTGCACAAAATCAATTGCTTCGGTGCCAATAGCACCGACCTTATTATAATTGATATAATTTCGTAAACTCATGCTCGTAGGAATTTCTCTTATCGCGGAATCCAAACGGAGAAATCTTTTTTCAAGCAAAAGAGGATCCTCATAAAACTGCGTTGTCACAAATAACACAAATGGGGAAACGTAGGATGAAAGATGTTTATCAATAAAGAGATCGATATTTTTCTGTATCGTATCCTGAATATTGCTATAAATGGACATCAAGCTGTCACGTTGAGGGCCATATGGAGTTGAATTAATACCCTGCACAAGATTTTGCAGGCGGACAATTATCGGGTTGAACAATTTCTGAAAATCCATGAAATCACGATGCGAAACAGAGCCTTCCACCTTGAAGTTTGTCCGGATGGGCTTGATGCCAGAAACGGCGATCTTTTTATTCTCTACATACACATACTGTTGTTCATCACCAGTGATCTTTAACCAGCAAAGAGTTGGCTCCTGTAGTTTACCTTTTAAAACAAATTTGTTTTTCTGAATGGTTGCCTGGGCTAACTCTGCACCGGTATTCTGGTCTTCCAGTTTTACCACCGTGCCGTCTGCAAAACCGATCATATTTCCGGTAATTGTAAAGCTTGTATCCTTCTCTGACGCAAAAAGGTTAGTCTGTAAGATGCCCAGGAAAATCACTAGGAGAATTGTTTTCATATCAGTCGATAATTGCCGGTAAAAATAATAAAATTTTGCAGAGGCAAAGAACCGTCAATCCCTAATGCTATGCAAAAAATCCCTCGTAATGTCGTGTATATTACCCCCCTTGGCAAGGGCTTTTATGTATGCGGTTCCTATTATAGCCCCGTTGGCACCGGCACAGGCGGCTTCGAATGAGGCTTTGTCTTTTATTCCGAAACCGACAAGAACCGGGTTCCTCAGGCTCATGCCTTTCAATTTTAGCAAATAAGTACTGACGTCGACCAGATTCTTATCCTTCCCGGTGGTGGAGGAAGAGGAAACCGCATACAGAAAGCCCGTGCTTAGTTGGTCAAGTTTCTTAGCTCTTATATCACTGGTTTCCGGAGTAACTAAAAAAACAAAATCAAGTCCATGTTTTTTTATGATTGATCCAAATTCGGTTTCAAATTCATGTTCAGGGAGATCCGGGAGTATCAGACCATCAATCCCGGCGGCAGCAGCATCAAAACAGAATCTCTCAAAGCCATACTGCAAAATCGGGTTCATATAACCCATCAGCAAAACCGGGATGCTGATCACTTTTCTAAAATCTTCTATTTGCTCGAACAGTTTTTTTATCGTCATTCCATTTGCCAATGCGATCGTACTGCTTTGTTGTATGACGGGCCCATCGGCAAGGGGATCGCTATAAGGCATGCCGAGTTCAATAATATCTGCGCCGTTATCCTGTAATGCCACCATCACTTCAACTGTTGAATCTAATTGAGGATAGCCTGCAGTGCAATACACGCTGAGAATCTGTCGCTGCTTCTTTTGAAATAGATTTTCCAGTCTGTTCATAAAATTTAAGCGGATTAGCCATAACCCGGTTTTGAAATAATCTTCAACATTGCCCAATTCACCTCACCCCATCAATATTTCTTCGGTTTGAAGATTTCCTGTCCCCTCTCCTTAAGGAGAGGGGGTGAAGACCCTTACCATACGACAATATCTCAAGGGGTGAGGTCCATTTGCTTCATATACGTCGCCATATCCTTATCTCCCCTCCCACTCAGACACACAACCACTTTATCAGATCTATTAAATTTCAACAGTCTTAACGCATGCAATGCATGTGCACTTTCAAGCGCCGGAATAATTCCTTCCAGTTTTGCCAGCTCAAATGCGGCGTTCAAAGCTTCCTGGTCCGTTGCGGCTAAAAATTTTGCTCGACCGGTATGGTATAAATGGGCATGGAGAGGCCCGATACCAGGGTAATCCAACCCGGCTGAAATACTATGTGGCTCGACAACCTGGCCATCCTCTGTTTGCATCACCAGGCTCTTGCTTCCATGCAAAACGCCCGGCTTACCTAATTGAGTTGTTGCCGCACTCAACCCGCTATTGATACCATGACCAGCCGCTTCCACGGCAACCAGCTGCACGGCCAATTCATCGAGAAAATGATAAAATGCGCCGGCCGCATTACTGCCACCTCCCACACATGCAATAACATAATGCGGCAATTCATGCCGTGTTTTTTCCAATAATTGTTTACTTATTTCCTCGCTGATCACACTCTGGAACCTGGCAACCATATCGGGGTACGGATGTGGCCCCACGACTGAACCGATTATATAATGGGTGTCATTCGGATTATTTATCCAGTCCCGGATCGCTTCATTCGTTGCGTCTTTCAATGTCTTGCTTCCTGAAGTTGCGGGTATCACGGTTGCTCCCAACATTTTCATACGAGCCACATTGGGTGCCTGCCTCTCTATATCTTTTTCGCCCATATACACAATGCACCCGATCCCTTTCAAAGCACAAACCGTTGCCGTAGCTACGCCATGTTGCCCCGCACCCGTTTCTGCGATTATTCTTTTCTTGCCTAATCGTTGCGCCAACAGTATTTGCCCGATCGTGTTGTTGATCTTGTGTGCGCCGGTATGACAAAGATCTTCCCGCTTCAAATAGATCATTGTTCCATATTGCTCGCTCAGTCGCTGTGCATGATACAGTGGTGTTGGTCTCCCTGCATAATCACCCAATAATTGATGAAACTCCTTTTGAAAAGCCGCTTCATTCATTATTTGCAGGTAGCGGTTCTTCAGTTCCTCCACATTCCGGTGAAGCATTTCAGGGATATAAGCTCCCCCGAACTTTCCGTAATATCCAAATTCATCAGGATGTTGATATGTCATTTTTGTTGTCATGTGCTGGCGAGGACTGCGAGCCAGGCGATACGGCCAGGCAATCTCCCCATTGTGCTTTTATTATTTATACCAGGTCCGGTTTTTCATGGCTCCGCGATTAACTCACGATCTAAAAGAATAGATCTGCCACAAATGGAAAAACAAATATTCTCCATGTTGTAAAAGTCAGGAATACCAGCAGTAACACAGTCATTACTCTTACCGCTTTAAACTTTACCGGAAGCTGTTTTACAAAATCGGTCATAAACCAACCTATGTACAATGCTTTAAAGATATCTGACCACTGTATGTGCACCGACTTGCCTGTTAGAAGCGAAACAGGAATTGCCATCAACACGAAGACACATTGCCATAGCAACAAAGTGCCGATAGCATAAAGCATTGCCACAAACGCTTCAAAATAATTATACCGGCGGAACAATATCACGAGCCATAAATAAAATGCCTGAAAAGGTAACAGGAAGATCAATACTATATTCAAATGGCTGATCGCGAACTTTGTTTTTTCTTCCGGTCCGAAGTATTCTGCAAAGTTTACAACGCGATTTTCGCCATATACTTTGCCTATCATGTATAAGAGCAGTATATAAATGGCATTCCAGATAAGAAAATATGAAACCGGCGTCTGGTGAACCTTTCTTTTTCCATCAAGAAAGTTCTTCACCGCTCTCCCGGGAGCCACGATCAATTCCCGGGTTGTATAAAAAAAACCGTGTTCGGCATGAGTAAAAAAGTGAACCAACCCATGCCAGATGTAATGGAAAGAAATCCGTTCCAGTGCGATCTTCTGGCCACAGCGATTACAGTAAGTTCCGATCACCTGCGCCCCGCAATTTTTACAAACCTGCATGGATTATTATTTAAAAGCCTGCATAAATTTTAAAAGTAAAGCCATATCCTTTACTCCGGGCTCCGTTTCAAATTTGCTGTTCACATCTATTGCAAAAAAATCAGGATGTTTAAATGCTTTTACCTTTGCGGCATCATCAGGACCAATACCACCGCTTAGAAAAAATGGCTTTTCAATTTTTGCACTGTTTAAGATTGACCAGTTAAACTGTTGACCGGTACCGCCAAAACTTTCCTTCAATCCCGCTGTATCAAATAAATAATAATCACAAACAGCATCATAAGGTTCTACCAATTTATCAATATCTGCGTTACCGTTTTCCCCGAGCCGGAATGCTTTGATCACTTCCACTTCCGCGCTTAGTTCCTCGCAGATTTCGGGTGTTTCATTTCCATGGAGCTGGACGATATCCAAACCATATTCATCAATTGCATCCAACAGGTCACTGTACGATGGATTTACAAACACGCCCACTTTTTTCAGGTCAAAATCTGCGTCCTTCAATTCTCTTCCGGACAGTTTATCACCCATATACCGTGGCGATTCTTTATAAAAGATCAATCCCGCGTAGTCAACATTCAATGCTTCCAGTTGTTGCAGTTGTTTGAACTGCGTGATCCCGCAAACTTTAATATTCATCATAAGATTTCAATAAACTTACCTTAATTCCACAATCACCTTGTGTCCCTTGCAACCGTTGTGTTCTGCGCGTCCCAATTAAGGAACACAAAGGACACGAAGAACCGCCCAGTATACGACGATCAACTCATTCCTGCCTGCTTTACCACTCATTTGCTTTTCTTAATCGATCCACAAAATCAGCAAATGCAACTGTTGGATCAGGAGCTTTCATAAAATTTTCACCAATTAGAAAACCATCAAAGCCATGCCGTTTAAATAACAGAATATTTTCGACCGTACTGATCCCGCTTTCTGCAATTTTCAACTTTGACAAAGGTATTTGTTCAGCCATTCGTAAACTTCTCTCAATATCCACATCAAAGGTTTTCAGATTGCGGTTGTTGATCCCGATGACAGGTGTATCATCACAAATATGCGCGAGCTCTTCTTCAGCATGCAATTCCAGCAATACTTCCAGGCCAAGCCCTTTTGCCGTGGCAGCAAATCTTTTTACTTCGACTGGAGACAGGCAGGCCGCAATCAGCAAAATGACATCAGCGCCGATTGCCTTGGCTTCAATGACCTGGTATTCATCGATGATAAAATCTTTTCTCAATATCGGTATCCCGTTTACCCTTGCCTTGATAAGATCCTGGTCAGATCCACCAAAGAATTTCTCATCAGTAAGGACGGATAAACAGGAAGCTCCGTTTTCGGCATATCCTTTTGTCACTTCCACCACATCTACCTTGTCATTGATGATTCCTTTTGATGGCGATCTTCTTTTAAATTCAGCAATGATCCCCGTTTTTGATTGATCCAGCAAAGAATCTTTTAATGATAAAATCGGCCTTGAAAACAATCTCCGCTTTTCAAGATCTGCAGTATGAAGCTCCGACTTCCGACTTCGTACTTCGGACCTCTTGTACTCTATTATCGTTTCAAGAATACTCATTGCTGCAGGCTGATCAATTTATCCAGACTCTTTTTAGCTTTACCACTTTCCAAACTTTCAATGGCTGCATCGAACGCAGCATCATAAGTCTTATAGTTGCCCGTGCAATGCAGGGCCATGGCAGCATTGGCAAGCACCACGGCATTTTGCGCCCAGCTTCCTTCTCCCTTTAATATTTTCAAAAATATTTTCCCGGCTTCTTCCACTGAGCTGCCGCCATGTATATCATGCGGCTCAACCATCCTTTTTCCAAGTTGTTCCGGCGTTTTTACCTGCTCACCCTCATTCGTTATCACTTTTGTGTCGTTGGTTAGCGATATTTCATCATAACCATCAAGACCATGAATAATCGTAAATGATTTTTCCGTCTGTTGTAAAAGATAATTATAGATCCGGGCCATTTCAAGATTAAACACACCAACCAATTGATACTTTGGATGAGCAGGGTTCACCATCGGGCCAAGCATATTAAAAAAGGTCCGCATAGCAAGGTTTTTTCGGATAGGCCCCACAGCTTTTAATGCAGGATGAAACAACGGGGCATGCAAAAAACAAATATTAGCTTCTTCAATTTCTTTCTTCAGCCGGTCATTATCGTTTTTGAATTTATAACCCATTTGCTCCATCACATTCGATGCACCACTGATCGAGGAAGCGCCATAATTACCATGCTTGGCAACTTTTTGTCCGGTACCGGCAACAATAAAACAACTAAGGGTAGAAATGTTAAAGGTGTTTTTTCCGTCTCCACCGGTGCCAACAATGTCTATCGTATCATATTCGCTGAATTCAACGGGCACACAAAGCTCAAGTAACGCATCCCGGAAACCCTGTAATTCATCAATGGTGATGCTCCGCATGAGGTACACGGTCATGAAAGCGGTGATCTCATGTTCATTGTAAATTCCTTTGCCTATGTTCACCAAAACTTCTTTGGCCTGTTCCCGTGATAATGTTTTGTGTTCAAATAAAAATTGTAAAATCTTTTTCATACAAGTTGTTTTGCCACTGAAGCACTGGGACATTGATCCCTGTGTATCAGAGCCTCGGTGGCTATTGTCTTAACCAATTCCTCATTATGTCTTCTCCTCTCGGCGTTAACACACTTTCGGGATGGAACTGGACTCCCTGCACGTCATAGGTTTTGTGTTGCAAACCCATGATCATACCACTTTCATCCTCGGCAGTTATTTCTAGTTCACGCGGAAAATTCTCCTTACTCACCACCCAACTATGATAACGGCCAACTTCTAATTCATCGGGTAACCCTTCAAACAAGGTTCGTGAGACGTGAGACGTGAGTCGTGAGACGACCTCACCTCTGACGTTTGACGTCTCACGTTTGACAACTTTAACCGGCGTAGCTACTCCATGAAACACCGAACTGAGATTGATAAGCTTGCCGCCAAATGCTTGTCCGATTGCCTGGTGTCCGAGACAAACACCCAAAATAGATTTGGAAGAAGCATATTCTTTTATCAATGGTAACAGCAAGCCTGCCTCTTCAGGAATACCGGGTCCCGGCGATAAAATTATTTTGTCATACTCCTTCACCTTCTCCATTGGTATCTGGTCATTACGATGAACATCGACTCTTTCATGCGTGATCATTTCCACCAGGTGGACCAGGTTGTAGGTAAAGGAATCGTAATTATCAAATACCAATATTTTCAAAATTCTGAATTTAAAAATTCTCAATGTTCAATGATCAATGATCAATTTTCAATTTAAGTGATCTAGCACTGGGCGTTGGGCATTGTCCGAAGGACTCCTTCGGAGAACATTTATATTATACTTTCTGCGAACTCTATTGCCTTCTTCAACGCACCAAGCTTATTATTCACTTCCTGCAACTCACTTTCCGGCTTACTGGCTGCAACAATTCCCGCACCCGCCTGGTATGTCAGCGTATTCTGCCTGCTTAAAAATGTGCGTATCATGATGGCATGGTTACAACTTCCGTCGAACCCTATAAAACCAATCGCGCCACCATAATAACTCCTGGCCGTTGGTTCATAACTATCGATCAGCTCAATGGCCCTGATCTTTGGCGCCCCGCTTAAGGTCCCTGCAGGAAACGATTTAGCCAATAACAGAAATGGGTTGGTATCGCGTCTTACCCGGCCGCTTACTTCACTTACCATATGAATAACATGACTGTAATACTGAATATCCTTGTAATGAGTCACTTTAACATTATCGCAAACACGGCTAAGATCGTTTCGGGCAAGGTCAACGAGCATTACATGTTCCGCATTTTCTTTCTTGTCTCCTTTCAATAATTCCGCAGCCAAATGATCTTTGTCATCATCCCCGGTCCTTTTGAATGTACCAGCTATCGGGTGAACAACCGCTTTTCCATTTTGAATGATCAGCTGTGATTCAGGCGAAGAACCCATGAGTTTGTAATCACCGTAATCAAAGTAAAATAAATACGGAGATGGATTGATGTTGCGTAGTGCACGATACACATTGAATTCATCACCGGCAAAACCCTGCTGGAATCTCCTGCTCAATACAATTTGAAAAACATCACCGCGATGACAACTGGCGATCCCTTTTTCAACACTGCTCATATAATCTTTATCGCTCATATTTGATGTCTCTTCTCCTTTCTTTTTAAAAGGGAAAACAGGTACATCTTTACTTCGTATCAGTGATTCAATAACTGACAACTCACTTTCTATACCATTTATATGATTTTCGCACACAAATAATTCATCCTTGAAATGATTAAAGGCTATCACATATTGGTAAAGCCGGTAACGCATTAAGGGGATGGTGAATTTGGAGTTTGAAGATGGCGATTTGGAGTTATCCGTGTTTAACTTTATCGTATCGAAAAACTGAACAGCATCATAAGCCGCATAACCAAACAATCCCTGCGCAAATCTTGTTTCTTTTATTTCTGTCGTTATGCAATTAAACCTGTTGGAAAAGTCCCAAAGCAGTTGGGGCACTTCCATCACGTTTTTGATTGCGATCTTCTCGGGTTTTTGCGCCGGCAATTTGAATTCAACACTTGTTGTTGAGGTGATTTCGATACCGGCAATGGCATTCACGCAAATAAAAGAATAACTATTCTCTGCCGCATGATGATCCGTGCTTTCAAGAAGAACAGTGTCCCTGAACCGGTCACGCAAACGCAGGTAAATGCCCACGGGTGTATAAACATCAGCGAGCAATCGCTTACAGGAGGTCAAGATATCTATTTTCTTCATATCGACTTTTTGGTTTGTTTCATCATGTTATGTCGAAGCCTGGTCCGGGCTGTCAGTACTGATGACCCAAAAATGCAATGAGCGATTTATTCGCCCCGCAATAAAAAACCCCGAATTACTCCGGGGCTTCTATATGTTTAACAAATACAGTAATGGCTTACAGCACCCCGAGAGAGTTTGTATGCCACCACCATGCTTTGTTTAGCGTCATTGTCATGATAGCACAAATATAGAAGCAAAATTATAATGTGCAAATTCTTTTTAGATTTACCATATGAAGTGCTCCTTTAAAGCCATCATTTTAGGTTTGTTGTTGCCGGCAGCATCAGGAGCACAGCTTACGGATACGATCATCCAGGGGGTGAAAATCATTTTTAGCTATTCACCTGAAAATTTCCCTGGTGATTGGAGAAATGATCGGATCGATGCTCAGGGTCAACAGATCGCTACAGAAGAAATACAAAGAAGTAAACAGATTACGGCAAAAGCATTGAATAAATACAGTATCACCTTGCTGGAATATAATTTGAAAACAGTGTATTTTTTAAAATCAATGCAATTTTTTGGTGTTGGATACGGCGGTACAAACTCTCCTGATGCGCTTTATATGACCAACAATGGGATTGCTTTAGGATATACAAACAGGTATCTTGAGCAAACTTTTCATCATGAATTTTCAAGTATTCTTTTT
>DASTIZ010000133.1:0-10753 GCA_035717045.1 Chitinophagaceae bacterium | reverse complement strand
GATCAAGCGATCAGGGGATTCCATGGCAATTATTCTCCCGGCATCAATAATGGCTACCCGATCACAAAGTACTTCCGCTTCATCCATATAATGTGTCGTAATAATAACGGTAGCTCCTTTTGACCGGATATTTTTTACGAGCTCCCAAAGATTTCTTCTTGCCTGCGGATCCAGACCCGTTGTTGGTTCATCAAGAAAAACAATTTTTGGGTCGTTGATCATTGTCGTAGCAATGGAAAACCTTTGCTTCTGACCCCCGCTAAGCTCCTTCACTTTCGCATTAGACTTATCTTTTAAATTTACCAACTCAAGTAAATTCATCGGATCAACAGTTCGATTATAAAGACCGCCAAACAAATTTATGAGCTCAGTCAATTTCAGATTGGGGTAATAACCGCTGGTTTGGAGTTGCACCCCAATGATCTTTTTTATTTCATCAGGCTCCCTGTCAAGGTTAAAACCATCGACCCATACTTCGCCACTTGTTTTTTCCCTGAGCGTTTCAATGATCTCGAGGGTCGTTGATTTACCAGCGCCATTCGGTCCAAGCAATCCAAATATCTCGCCTTCCTTTACTTCAAAGCTTATCCCTTTTACGGCCTGGAAACTGCCATAGTTCTTTACCAGGTCTTTTACCTTTATGATCGTTTCTGCCATTTTACATATTCGTAATCAAATACCATTTAATTCTTTCCATTCGACCTTTAAACCTCACCCTCTTAACATTCTTTAATTAATATTTCTCATCCCCTCCCCTTTGCTTCCTGCTTCGCATAGCTCGCAGTCGCAATGACGAGGAGAGGGGCGGCGGAATTCTCGTTTTTGGAATCACGATGGGGTGAGGTCCAGTTCCATCTTTACATCGGCAGTTGCAAAAGGAGAATCTTTGAATTCTACATTTTTAAAGCCATACTTTTCATACAACTTTAATGCGGTCAGCAATTGATGATTAGAGAACAGTGTCAGCTTCTTCACTCCTATTTTTTTTGCTTTTTCCAAACAGGCCTCAATGAGCATCTTACTGATTCCTTTTCCCTGCCAGTCCTTTGTTACACTCATCTTAGCCAGTTCAAATATACCGTGTCCTTCATTCATTAATGCGGCGGAACCAACGATCTCATCGCCTGCTTTGGCCAGCCAGATAAAACCACCCCGATCAAGTATTGTTCCCCTGGGATCGTCAAGCACCATCAGGTCATGACTCTCGGTAAGATTGTACTTATCCAGCCATTCCAGGTTCAATCTCCTGAAGTCGGAATGATACTTTTCGTCATACGCTATAATTTCAATTGACATTTCCATATTATTTCAAGAATCCCTGACAATCCTGGTAATCATGGTTCTTTGATCATGGATTCTAATTCATCCATCATTAACTTACTTCCGATAAATAAAGGGCTACGCTGGTGTAATTCTGTTGGCTGCAGATCCAATATTCTGTCTTTTCCATTGGTAGCCCGGCCACCGGCGGTTTCCACAATAAAGGCAGACGGGTTACATTCGTACAGCAACCTCAGTTTTCCCTTTGGTTTATCGGTGGTACCCGGATACATAAATATACCTCCCTTTATCAAATTGCGATGCACATCCGCAACCATGCTTCCGATATAGCGTTGTGTATATGGCCCGCCATTATCCTTTGTCTTATTCTGGCAACACGTAATATATTTTCTTACGCCCTCTCTATACTGGAAAAAATTTCCGTGATTTACCGAATAGATCTTGCCTTTTTCCGGACACTTAATATCAGGATGACTCAGCGTGAACTCGCCAATAGAAGGATCAAGTGTGAAGCCGTTTACCCCTCTTTTCGTTGCATAAACCAACATGGTGCTTGATCCATATATAATGTAGCCCGCTGCAACCATCTTATTTCCGGGTTGTAAAAAATCTTCCAGAGCACAGGGTGATCCCCTTTGCGTAACCCGGCGGAAGACAGCGAAAATGGTCCCGATAGAAACATTCACATCAATATTTGCACTGCCATCAAGAGGATCATACATACAAACATACTTTGATCCGTTGCTGACGGCGTCATCAAACACCACGATATCGTCCAGCTCTTCGCTCGCAATCCCGGCGCAACTAATGCCATGCTTTAATACCCCTGTGAAGTGATCATTCGCAAATACATCAAGCTTCTTAACTTCTTCACCCTGAACATTTACCGAACCCGCATCGCCAAGAATGTCAACAAGCCCCGCCTTGTTAACTTCCACGTTCACTCTCTTTGCGGCAAGCCCGATGTCTCTTAATAAACTACTTAACTCACCCGTTGCACCCGGAAAACTGCGGTATTGATGAATGGTAAATTCATCTAATGTCAGAACCTGGCGGTTGATTATCATAAGAAAAATTAAGAGTGACAAAAGTAAGGGAATAAACGACTTTAGATTTCAGATTTTAGATTGCCGATTTTAAATTGACAGTGAGTTGTCAGGTAAAAAATGCCTTTACTATCTTTGCGGGTTAAAAATCCAAAATCTAAAATCTAAAATCGAATGCTGGTTTTCAAATTCGGCGGCGCTTCGGTGAATAGCGTAGAGAGAGTAAAAAATGTCGGTGATATCCTGAAGCGTTATTCCGCCAAAAAAATATTGGTTGTTGTTTCCGCCATGGGCAAAACAACCAATGCGCTTGAAAAGGTAGCCGATGCATTCTTTGACGGAAAAAAAGACGAATCCTTACAATTATTTGAGCAGGTAAAGCGGCAGCATCTCAACCACACAAAATATTTACTCGTAAAGAATGCACTTGCCTGTGAAGAACAGCTAAACAATTTTTTCACAGAAGCAGAATGGCTGCTCCATGACAAACCGGTAAGAGACTATGATTATTATTATGACCAGGTTGTTTGTATCGGCGAATTGCTTTCCACTTCCATCGTAAGTCATTATTTAAATGAAATTGGCATCAATAATAAATGGATCGATGTGAGAGATGTTTTCAGAACGGATGATAATTTTCGTGATGCGGCGATTGATTGGGAAGTGACGTCAAAAAATGTCAATGGTCAAATTGTCAAATTGTTTAATGATTTTGATATTGTGGTAACACAAGGATTCATTGGGGCCACCGATGAAAACGAAAGCACGACGCTTGGCAGAGAAGGAAGCGACTATAGTGCTGCTGTTTTTGCTAATTTATTAAATGCAGAAGGCCAAACCATCTGGAAAGATGTACCCAGCGTAATGAATGCCGATCCCAAACAATTTCCTGATGCCACAGAAATTCATGAGTTAAATTATAATGAAGTGATCGAAATGGCTTATTACGGGGCGCAGGTCATTCACCCGAAAACAATAAAGCCTCTTCAAAATAAAAACATCCCGCTTTATGTAAAATGTTTCCTGGATCCTTCGCTTCCGGGAACAATTATTCATAACGGGTTATTAAAGAACTTACCACCGATCATTGTCATTAAAGAAAAACAGGCAATGATCGAGCTTAGCTCAAAGGACTTTTCTTTTATCGAAGAAAAACCGATCGCCGACCTGTTTCATCTCCTGGAGCAACTAAAAATTAAACCGAACATGACTCAAAATGCTGCCATCAGCATGATTTGCGTGTTTGATGACCGGCCCGATAAGATTGAAAAACTTGCTTTGGCTGCTTCAGATTTTTTTGATATCAATGTAACAAAGGGACTAACGCTGCTAACGGTACGCCATTACACGAAAGAGGTTTATGACAAGCTGACAATGGGAAAGAAAATGCTTTTGCAACAAACAACGAGGGAGACGGTGCAGGCTTTGCTGCAGTAAAAATAAAAATGCAAAAATGGAATCATAGACTATTTATGCCTGGCTTTACATTCCTGCTCATTGCTTACCTTCAATGTCGAAATCAAAACTGATTATGAGAAAACCATCTTTGCTTATTTTGCTTATTTTATTTCTCACCGACAACCCGGTTGCGCAAACCGGACAAATATTAAATCCGGATCAAACGGTAACAACTGATCACACGGTAACTGTAAAGGGAGTAAAAGTTCCCTACAAGGCTATTGCAGGTACGTTGCCGGTGTATGGTGACTCTGGAAGGATAATCGCGGGTGTGTTCTTCACTTACTATGAGCGTTCCGATATCAAAGAGCGCAGCACAAGACCATTAATCATTTCGTTTAACGGTGGCCCCGGCACATCATCTGTTTGGATGGAGATGGGTTATACGGGTCCACGGTTGGTGAATATTGATGACGAAGGCTATCCTGTACAACCTTACGGGGTAAAAGAAAATCCACACAGCCTCATTGATATGGCCGACATTGTGTATGTTGACCCGGTCAATACCGGTTATTCGCGTATCACCGGCAATGCGCCGCCTGCAAAATTCTTCGGCGTAAATGCCGACATAAAATACCTGGCGGAATGGCTGAGCACATTTGTGACCCGCTACAGCCGGTGGACCTCGCCGAAATATTTGATTGGCGAAAGTTATGGTACAAACCGGGTGTCAGGCCTGGCGCTAGAATTGCAAAACAGGCAATGGATGTTCTTAAATGGTGTCGTGCTTGTGTCACCAACAATATTAGGCATTGAACGAACAGGTCCCGTGGATATGGCTTCGCGACTGCCTTATTACGCAGCAACTGCGTGGTATCATAAAATGTTACCGGCTGATCTGCAAAACAAAGATCTTATCGAGATATTGCCTGAAGTGGAAGAGTTCACGATCAATGAACTGATACCGGCAATGACCCGCGGCGGCTCCCTGGAAGATGACAACCGCAGGATCATTGCCACAAAGATGAGCCGCTATTCAGGTCTCAAAGAAAAGGTCATTCTTCAACGCAATTTATTTATACCCGCTCAATTTTTTTGGAAAGAACTGTTGCGTGATAAAGGTTACAGCGTTGGCAGGCTGGACAGCCGCTACGTGGGTATCGATAAACAGGATGCGGGCGATACCGTGGATTACAATGCAGAGCTGATCTCATGGAACCATGCCTTCTCGCCGGCCATGAATTACTATCTCCGTGATCATCTGAATTATAAAACCGATCTCAAGTATTATATGTTTGGACCCGTATCGCCGTGGGACCGTACCGGCGATCGCACCGGGGAAAATCTCCGTTTGGCCATGGCTGAAAATCCATTCTTGCATGTGATGGTTCAAAGCGGGTATTATGATGGCGCCTGCGATTATTTTAATGCTAAGTACAATATGTGGCAACTGGACCCCGGAGGTAAAATGAAACACCGAATAAGTTTCAAAGCTTACCGGAGCGGGCATATGATGTACCTGCGCAAGCCTGACCTGGAAACCAGCACCAACGATCTGCGGGCGTTTATATTGAAAACCTTGCCTAAGCCCGGGCAAGCGGCACAGTACGATAAGAAGTTTTAATGAGTGTTGAAGAAACTAGATGGCGCGCATTGTTTCAATATTCCTCACTAAAAGATGTCTGTTTATTCCGCCATTTACAAGCGTGCAATAAATTAATTTGTTCAAGTCTTTTTTACAAATAGATTCGCCGTCCAAAAGGCAATCAATTTTCTTTATGAGTAAATACAAAACCCTGCATTTATGGATGATCATACCCATGCTTTTTATGCAATTTGGCATTTACAAAGATTACTGGGGTGATTTTTCTGATAACGCATGGTCTGTTCACACGCACTATTGGACGGGTACGATATGGTATTTATACCTTATCATTCAGCCTTACTTTGCCACACATGGTCAATTGACAAAACACAGAACAAATGGCATCATCGGTATGTTCATCGCCGGTGGAGTTTGCTTAACAGCGCTTAGCATGATGCACCGGGATATTGTTAGCGCGGAACGTTCTGCCCAATTGCGTGACAGGTTTGGTCCATTTGAACCCTGGTTCTTTTATGGAGTGGCGGCGGTGGAAATAGTAATGATGGCAGCGTTTGGTTTTGCCGTTATACAAAGTATCATCCACCGCAAGAAACTGGAAGATCATGCCTGGTGGCTCATATCAAGCGTTTTTCTTATCATGATGCCGGCACTTGGTCGCGGAATACAAAATGTATACGTAGGCATGCATATCGAAGAAATGCCCAATGTTGATATTATGTTCCCACTTTATATCACGCAGTTTCTGATCATGGCACTGCTTCTTCTTGGAGCATGGAAATACAATAAGCTGAAACATCCGGCAACTATTCTTGCTATGGCGGTGAATATTTTCATTTTTCTTTTGGAACCACTGGGTAGAAATGCAACAGTGCAGGATTTTTTGAATAGTGTTATTAAGGGATAATGGGATGTCATCCCTTAACTTTACAGGATTGTTGCATGTTATCAACCCATTAAACATAACTTTCACAAGGGTTAACATGAGAAAATCTAACCTCAGGCAAACAGTACCATTTTTCATGGTAACCAGCATGGATGAGTCCCTTGACTTTTATATAAGAGGTTTGGGATTTGAAATAAAGATCGACTGGCGACCGGAAGGACGGATCGAATGGTGTTGGCTCGAAAGAGATGGTATCGCATTGATGTTACAGGAATATCGCAAAGATTTTCTACCAAAAGAAAAACGTGGAGTGGGTGTTTCAATTTGTTTTATGTGCAACGACTCTCTTGCCTTGTATAAAGAGTTTTTGCAAAGCGGGCTTTCTCCCCGGGAACCATTTGTCGGAAATAAGTTATGGGTCGTGGAATTGATCGATCCGGATGGTTATAATATTTGCTTTGAAAGCCCCACCGAAGTTGCCGAAGAAACCAGCTATGCGGAATGGATCAGGGAATCTAAGATTGAATAGGAAGAGATGGCCTACAGACCGTCAGCGTACCGCCAACACCTGATTCAATATCTTATTTACTTCATCAGCCTTATTGAATACGATGAGGTGCCCGCCATCTTTCACAACATAATCGGGACGGGTATACCGTATTGGTAACATGAGGTCTCTGGAACCATGGACGTGGACAACCCCGGGTAACCTTTCATGTTGCTTCCAGCTCAAAATAGCATGAAGGGACCAGCGGATGAGGTTTGGATCTGCAAACTTCGCATAATTATAAATAAGGGCTTTGTCCTCTTTTGATATGGTTCCGAACATATTTTTCAAAACTGTAGCCGCGCCCAGCAGCTTAACCGGTACATACTTATGCAGCCCGATGGCGCCGGCCCGTTTAAAATACCAGGGCAACTCATCAGAAGTTGGAATGCTCGAAATAATTATCGTCTTCGTTGGATTTCGCAATCTTGCCAGCTCGCATGCGAGCATACCGCCAAAGGAAAGCCCGATCAGGACAAATGAATCATCATCTATCAGGGATGAAAAACGCCGGGCATAATCAGTAAGTGATTCGTTTTTTTCAGGAACGATCCAGTCGAGGTACACAGGATCATAACCTGTTGGAAGTTTTATTCTTTGAAAAGCTTTTTTATCGGCCCCCAACCCACTAATGAAATAGGCTTTCACGCTTTATTACATTTCCATCGGTTCAGGAATTTCTATCGTTACTGTCTGAACCATCTTTTTAGGCACTGGTGTATCATTTAACATAGCCGGCTCCCAGGTGGCCATTGTAGCTTCTAACCTAGAAATGAGTTCATCATTGAAATCCTCATCCACACCTCCCCTTAACACTTTAAAATTAACGGGCACGCCATCTTTATCAACAATGAATTCCAATTGCACAAATGCTTTTTTTACATTCTTTGGCAAATGAACCTTCATTTCATTGCCGAGCTTATCCAGGTACCTCAGCAGTGCATCACCACCACCCGGATATTTTGGCCATTGATGAACAGATTCCATAAGACCTGTAATTGGTCTCGTTCTATGCTGAACATTACTTTTTTTCTTTGGCAATGGCTTCTCCGCTGCGGTCCTCCATTTTTTATCGGGAGCATCATTCACATAATATTCTCCTTTGTCGGAAACAGCAATAACGGGCACCTGTTTATTCTTTTCAAAATAGTTAAAGGCATCTTCGAGATGAGAAGAAAAATCTTTTAATTGATCATCATCCTTCGTGAGACGATCGAGGTAGTCAACACTTCTCTTTACATTGAATCGTATCGGGAAAATATGAACGGGAATAAAATCCTGTCCCTGGTTCTTGGCATGGGCAGTAATAATGTACAGCTCTTCTATCATCGGATCAGTAAGAGGAATACAGCCGACCGTTACACAGCTGCCATGAATATAGATGGCGCCGCCGGGACTATTGATATCACTTAATATCCTGTCTGAAATATTCGGATAATTCAAACCCAGCGAAAGATGATACTGGCTGCGTGCATTGAATTCATTGATGTAATAAAATCCTTCCGGCACCTGGTAATCGCCTTCCATTCTCTTAGGGCCAAGAGTACCTGCCAATGCGCAAACCTTATAAGTTTTGAAAAGTTTATAAGGATCCTTTCTTTCATTCTTTACCCATACCTCGAGCTGGCTGTCGTATTTGAATGAGCGGATATAAACATACTTGGCCGGCCATACCAGTTTCTTTTCGTCAAATTGTTTTTTCAGTGCCGCTTCATTTTTACTCAGCGCTTCGGAAGGACGCTGAAATGTTTTTTGGAAGTCAATAAAAGAAGCCATGGACGAAATTGAGTTTCCGCCCGCACTATTTTGTGCAGACATAACAATGGCCATGAAGCATGTCAAGATACAGAAGCAAAGGTTTTTCATCGACGGTTTCATTAGATTAAAAAACGTTGTCAACTAAAGCTTTATTACAGGAATGTGTATAAGATTATGTAAAAATAAGACGAAAATCCGGAGGAATGAAGTCTGTGGTCTGAAATCTGGGGCCGGATTAATGAACTTATATTTTTGCTAACTTAAGGATCCCCAATCTACTTCCCACTTCCGACTTCCCAACTAACGACTATTAACTATCGACTGTCGACTGCGGACTGCCGACTGATCACAAATTCCCCCTCTCACCCTGTTCTCTTTCAATCGCTTCAAACAGCGCTTTGAAATTTCCCTTTCCAAAGCTCCTGGCTCCTTTACGTTGTATGATCTCGAAAAAAAGCGTCGGCCTGTCCTCGACAGGTTTAGTAAATAACTGCAGTAAATATCCTTCATCATCGCGGTCAACAAGAATACCCAACTCCTTCAACGGTTCGATATCCTCATCGATCTTTCCCACCCGCTCCAGCAGGTCATCATAATATGTTGTTGGCACTCTTAAAAATTCAACCCCACGATTCCTTAGCTCCGTAACGGTATGAACAATATCATTTGTGGCCATTGCCACATGTTGTACACCTTCGCCATTATAAAACTCAAGATACTCTTCCACCTGACTTTTCTTTTTTCCTTCTGCCGGCTCGTTGATAGGGAATTTTACAAATCCATTTCCATTACTCATCACTTTACTCATCAGCGCTGAATATTCCGTAGAAATATCTTTATCGTCAAATGAGAGAATATTTCTGAACCCCATCACATTTTCATAAAATGTTACCCAGCGATTCATTTGGTTCCATCCAACATTTCCCACGCAATGATCAACATATAGTAATCCTGTTTCAGGTGGGTTAAAATATGGGTTGTTCCATGCCCGATAACCCGGCATAAACGGGCCATGATAGTTGTTCCGTTCTATAAAAAGGTGCACTGTATCGCCGTAGGCGTGTATGCCACTCATCACCAATTCGCCATTATTATCGTTCATGCGTTGAGGGTGCATATATGACCTGGCACCACGCTCCGTCGTCTCCCTCCATGCACTTGTTGCATCGTCCACACGAAGTGCCAAAGCCTTTACACCATCTCCATGTTTATAAATATGATCAGCCATTTCATTGTTTGGTCGTAACGGAGTGGTTAGTACCAGGGTGAGTTGATTTTGGCGAACTGCATAGCTTGACCTGTCCTTTAATCCCGTTTCGGGGCCTGCATAACCCAGCGGCTGAAAACCAAAAGCGGTCATATAATAATGTGCGGCTTGTTTTGCATTACCGACATAGAATTCCACATAATCGGTTCCCTGTAATGGAAGAAAATCCTTTTGAAGGTTTTGCTTTTTATCGGCAGCTGTTGTTGTAGGCATAAGTTTTTTTGTTGTCAACATTAGTAATTCTGTTCATCACCGGTTGTTTCCAATTTGCTGCTTCGCCACACAAATTGCTCACTTGTACGTCCGGTAATCCAATTCAACAATAGTGAGGCCACTAAGGCCCATAGAGGTTGTTCATGGCCAGTGTTTCCATCAGCAGTTCGAAATGATTGCGTTTATCAGCAAATAACTTGTGAGGATAATCAGGAAGCATGAGGCAAAATTAGACAATATTTTTTTCTAACTGCATTAACGTAAATAACCTCATCCTTAACCTCAACCTGAAACTTAACCTTAACCTTAACCTGAACACAACCTCAAACTTCAAACCCCAAACCTCCCACAAGGCCGCTATCTTTGCCGCATGCAAAAAATCGGCATCCTTGGTGGTGGTCAATTAGGAAGAATGTTATTGCAGGCGGCAGCCAATTACCCCGTCGACACCTTTGTAATGGAAAATGATGATGAATGCCCGGCAGCACATCTTTGCCATGGTTTTACAAGGGGAGATATCAAAGACTTTGATGCAGTTTATAACTTCGGAAAGAATTTACATGCAGTTACGATAGAAATTGAAAATGTGAACGTTGAGGCATTGGAAAAATTAGAAAATGAAGGAGTGAAAGTGTATCCTAAGCCAACAGTCCTCAGGATCATTAAGAACAAGATCTTACAAAAGAAGTTTTATCACGATCATTCGATCCCGACTGCAGAGTTTGTACTGACCAATAGTCTTGCTGATATAGAA
>DASTIZ010000132.1:0-2461 GCA_035717045.1 Chitinophagaceae bacterium | reverse complement strand
ACTTTTCTTACGCAGTAATGGCTGGAAAGAAAACAATAATTGTTGATCCTCAGCGAAACCCTCAGATCTATTACGATTTTGCACAAAAACATAATGCATCTATCATTGGTGTTATTGAAACGCATTCCCATGCCGACTTCGTTAGCTCGCATCTCGAAATACACCAAAAACTTAATGTGCCTGTTTATGTAAGCAGTTTGACTAAAGCTACATATCCGTTCAGACGGTTTGATGAGGGAAATATTATTCAGTTATCCGATCGGGTAGGGCTCAGAGCAATGTATACTCCCGGACACGCTCCCGACCATATTGCTGCCGTGTTGTTTGAAGGTTCAATTGATAAGGCTGTATTTAGCGGTGATTCATTATTCCTGGGTGACGTTGGCAGACCCGATCTGTTGGACTTTTCCAGCGAAAGTCAGCAGCAAAGAATATACCTTGCCGCAATGATGTATGACACCATACACCAGAAATTTGCCAAATTGAATGATGACGTGATTTTGTACCCGTCTCATGGAGCGGGTTCGCTGTGTGCCAAGTCGATCCGCAAAGGAGCAAGTTCTACAATAGGATATGAAAAGCAAACGAACTACGTATTTGAGAACCGGACGAAAGACGAATTTGTCAGATTGTTATTAAGTGATCAGCCATTTATTCCCAAATACTTCGCGCACGATGTACAGTTAAACAGAAAAGGGGCGCCAATACTAAATGAAAGTTTGGCAAAGCTGAACTATTTACCTAAAAATTATCAACCTGCTCACAGTGCGTTAATAATTGATACCCGTCCTGGAGCGGTATTTAAAAACTCCTATTTACCCGGTGCGATCAACATTCAAGGGGCAGGTCAACTTGAAACCTGGTTAGGTACTCTTGTAGCGCCAGAATCTAAATTTTATCTGGTTGCTGCCGATGAACAAAGTCTGCAGACAGCAATCAGGAAGGCCGCCGCAATAGGCTATGAAACCAACATTGAGGGTGTCTTTGTGTATGATTCCGGCAATGGCAGTAAAATTGACGCATTTGATAACAGTTCATTCAATCCCGGAGAGAATAAATACACGTACGTTGATGTAAGAACTGAAAAAGAAGTGAGAAATCAGCCTGTTTTTAAGACCAGTATCCATATTCCTTTACACGAGTTTCCCGATCGTTTGTCTGAAATTCCGAAAGGAAGGCCATTGCTGGTTCATTGCAGTTCGGGATACCGTTCAGCTATTGCTGTCAGCATCTTAAAGAAAGAGATGCCGTCCATGGTAGTATTCGATTTGGGGTCAGCAGTTGGCCAATATATAAATTTAGGCAGTGCCAATTAGGCCTTATGCAAGCGATTAACTTCGAATGAGCCGGCAGTCTATAAATGTCCCTAACCTAAGGGGTATATGGCACAAACTCATTGGGATTTTGAAAAAACGTAAAGAATCCGGAAACATTCACATGTTGCATCATGCTTCTTATATACTGAAGTTACTTCCATCGGGGAAAGATTTTGCAAAATGAGCCAGGTACAATTAGGATTAAAAGAAAATTGGAAACAATTTACCCTGTTAGTAATAATTAATGCCTTTGTTGGAGGCATGATAGGGTTAGAAAGAAGTATTCTTCCCCGGATTGCGGAGGTGGAATTTCATATAGCTGTAAAAACGGCGATTCTCTCGTTTATTATTGTTTTCGGGGTTGTAAAAGCAATTACAAATTATTTCACAGGAGCGTTGGCAAATAGAATAGGCCGGAAAAATTTGTTAACAATTGGTTGGTTATTCGGTATCCCCGTTCCTTTCATGTTAATGTTTGCTGATAATTGGGAGTGGATTGTTGCCGCGAATGTGTTATTAGGAATTAACCAGGGTTTAGCCTGGAGTAGTACGATAGTTATGAAGATAGACCTGGTAGGCGAAAAACAAAGAGGATTTGCAATGGGTTTGAATGAATTTGCCGGTTATATGGCTTTAGCGTTGGTTGCCTTTCTCACCGGTTGGATCGCTTCTGAATATGGACTTCGACCTTATCCTTTTTTCATCGGCGTTATATTATCACTCTTAGGTTTTTTTGGCAGTTGGTTGTTGGTAAAGGATACAAAACACCACATTGCCGCAGAAACGTCGAACAGTAAAATACCAAAGCTTAATAATGTATTCTGGCAGACAACCTGGAAGAATAAAAATCTTGGCTCCGTCACTCAAGCTGGCCTGATCAATAATTTAAATGATGGGATGGCCTGGGGGCTCTTTCCCATTTTGTTAGCTTTAAAAGGTTTTAGCATTACAGAAATTGGAATAGTAACAGCCATTTATCCGGCCGTTTGGGGCATCGGCCAACTGTTTACAGGAAAAATGGCCGATTACTTTTGTAAAAAGGATTTACTATTTCTGGGTATGCTGTCCCAGGGATTTGCTTTGGTCGCATTGTTATTTGCTAATACCATGACGCATTTTGTTGTTCTTTCGTCTATTCTCGGATT
>DASTIZ010000131.1:0-12408 GCA_035717045.1 Chitinophagaceae bacterium | reverse complement strand
GCAGGCCAATCCGGTGCCCGTCGCCTGGCGGGCAGGTGACCAAAAAATAAAAACAATAATATCACATGAAAAAAACTACACTCCTACTGATTGGTTGTCTCTCATTACTTATTGTTGATGCACAAAAGAAAAATAAGACATGGGAAAAGATCGGCAATTCTATCACCGCGGCTGACCTTAAAAAACATCTTTATATAGTTGCCAGTGCTGAGAATGGAGGCAGGGATACTCCTTCCCCTGGTTTAGAAAAAGCAGCCGATTACATTGAAGATCATTTCAGATCTCTGGGGTTAAAGCCCGGTAACGGCGACAGCTACAGGATGTTTTATCCTTTATATCGTGATTCGGTATTGAGTTCTTCAGTGAGAGTAAATGGTACATCGTATGAGTTGAATGCAGATTATCAAACCGGGAACGGCAACTATTCTGCTGAATTACCTTTTTCAGAGGCCATATTCGCCGGGTATGGAATTGTGGACGATAAATTGGATAGTTATAAAGACCTCGATGTACGTGGTAAAGCTGTGATCATTCTCGAAGGAGCACCCGCGGATTTCAAACCTTCACAATCGGGTTTTCAAAATCCATCAGGCACATTTGGAAAATTAAATGCCGCTTCAAAACGAGGAGCTGTTGCTGTACTTATAGTATTGAAAGATTTTCCAAGAAGAGCGTCCGTTACCCAGAGTAACTGGAACCTGAATGGCTATCGCGCAACATTCAACCCGCAATTATTTTATATCTCCAAAAATATAGCAGAAAATATTATGGGTGAAGATGGCAAAGGAGTGTTTGACAAAATGGTGGCCAACTCACTAAAGGGAAAGACTTACAAGGCGAACATTGATCTTTCGTTCAGGAAAACCACACTCACGACACAGGTAAGCAATGTGATGGGACTGCTGGAAGGCAGCGATAAGAAAGATGAATACGTTTTTATTACAGCACACTATGATCATGTAGGCAGGAGAGACACCTTAATATTCTACGGCGCCGATGATGATGGTAGCGGAACCGTCAGCATACTTGAATTGGCGGAAGCCTTTGCCAAAGCAAAAGCCGGAGGCAAAGGGCCCCGCCGCAGCATCGTTTTTATGACCGTCAGTGGGGAAGAGCATGGATTGTGGGGGTCTGCTTATTATACAAATCACCCGGTTTATCCATTGGAAAAAACAACGGTCGATCTTAATATTGATATGATTGGTCGTATTGGAAATGATTATATGAAAGATAAAGACTCCATCAACTATGTGTATGTAATTGGAGACAACAAACTCAGTTCAGAGCTCACGCCTATAACAGACAATATAAATCGTACTTATACCAGATTAAAGCTGGATAGAAAGTACAATGATCCAAAAGATCCAAATCGTTTTTATTATCGCAGTGATCACTACAATTTTGCGGAGAAAGGAGTACCCATCATCTTTTATTTCAACGGGGTACACCCCGATTACCACAGGCCGACAGATACCCCGGATAAGATAAAATACGACCTCCTGGAAAAGCGGGCAAAACTCGTTTTTTATACCGCAATGGAGATAGCCAATCGTGAAGAAATGCTTAAAAGGGACATTCCGCTTGACTCACAAAGAGCTTTCTAAGAATAGTATTTTTGCGTAGAAAAAGTAAAAAAAATTTACTTATTTAGAGGCTCCAAACCGTGTGAGAAAAACTAATGAATATGATTGAGACAAATCCGACCCTGTATCAAAAAATGGCCGACACCCATGTTGATTATTCCGAGATGTACCGTTCTCAGGAAACCGAACAACTAAATAAGCGGCTTCGTAAAACCCGTAATATTTTACTGGTCTGTGCCATCGTGCTTGCTGCAGGTGGTGCCATTTTGCGAATGATGCCGGAAACTCCATTTACTACAAAGAATTTCCTGGCTTATACGGGCATTTCCTGCTTCATTGTGGTCCTGGCATTTTATAGTAACAGGCAACCCTACTTTTCAATATTGACCGCATTGATAGCCTGTCTTTTTCTTTGGGGATGGGAAATAGTTTTTAATTCACCGGATGGTTTATTGATCGAAACATCAATTCATAAACTGTTCATTATTTCATTACTGGTATGGCGTTTTCATCCATCGAGAGAAGCTGAATTGATAAGAAAAGAATTGCATTTTTCCTGAAATTAAATTCCGGACAGACATATTGATCCTCTTACCTCCGGGCAGGAGGATTTTTTATTTGCATTAAACCCTGGAGCAACGGGTGAGTCTATTTATCCGATACTGCTGACAAACCGTTAACACTATAAACATATGAAAACTAAACAAGCCCTTAAATCTGTACTCATTGGCTCTGTATTATTGTTGGGAATGGCTGTTTTTACAGACGCATCGGCCCAGGCCCGCAAAAGATTTGACCGTATTGAAGACAAGTTTGATCGCAGGGAAGATATCCGTGACAGACGTGAAGATATGAGTGACAGGAGAGAAGACCGCCGAGACAAGCTTGAAGACATTTATGATCGCAGGCACAGTGGTGGTATTAAGGATCGTCTGGAAGATATTCGTGACAGAAGAGAAGACGTGAGAGATCGCAAAGAAGATATCCGTGACCGCCGTGAAGACAGACGAGATCGCCGTGAAAATCGAAGAGATCGCGGACACTAATCCTACCTTTTCCTATAAAATGAAAAACCCCGGCCCCGGGGTTTTTTTGTTTCGGACTTCGCATCGCCCAGAAGTATCGAGACGATATTTGTCGGGATGCTGACCGCAAATTCTATAACACTGACCGTTTGCGTCAGGGCGTTAACATCCGATGCAATTGAAGTTTACGCGTAACAATAAGCTGACCATACAATAACATCATAGATTTCCGGCTACCAATCCAACAAATAAGCGAATATAAGTGGTGCTACAATTGTCGCATCACTTTCAACGATAAACTTTGGTGTATCGATCCCCAGCTTGCCCCAGGTTATTTTCTCATTTGGCACTGCGCCGGAATAAGAACCAAATGATGTTGTGGAATCGCTTATCTGGCAGAAATAGCTCCAGAAAGGCACATCATGCATTTCGAGATCCTGGTACATCATCGGTACTACGCAAATGGGAAAATCACCGGCAATGCCACCTCCGATCTGGAAAAAACCAACGCCCTTTCCACCAGAATTTTTTTTGTACCAATCGGCCAACCACACCATATATTCAATCCCGCTTTTCATTGTTGTTGCTTTCATCTGGTTTTTGATAACATAAGAAGCAAAAATGTTTCCCATTGTACTGTCTTCCCAGCCCCCCACAACGATCGGTAGATTTTTTTCAGAAGCCGCCACCATCCAGCTATCTTTTGGATCGATCTCGTAATATTGACTGAGAACTCCGCTCGACAACATTGTATACATACTTTCATGCGGAAAATATCTTTCCCCTTTTTCATCGGCCTCTTTCCATATCTCACGTATATGATCCTGAATCCGGCGAAACGCTTCTTCCTCAGGAATACAGGTATCGGTAACCCGGTTATAATGATTCTCTAAAAGATCCCATTCGTCCTGTGGCGTCAAATCACGATAATTCGGCACCCTTTTATAATGGCTATGAGCAACGAGATTCATAATATCTTCTTCCAGGTTGGCGCCTGTACATGAAATAATATGCACTTTATCCTGGCGTATCATCTCGGCAAGAGAAATTCCTAACTCAGCGGTACTCATCGCCCCGGCAAGTGTGATCATCATTTTACCACCCCCTGATAAATGTTGTTCGTAACCTTTTGCAGCGTCCATAAGCGCTGCTGCATTAAAATGACGGAAATGATGCTCGATAAAGTGTGAAACAGGTCCTTTACTCATGTTGTGATTTTTTAAATCCGCCTTCAGATCACAATAAGGTGAGACAATGCGGTAGGTGCACAAAAATAAATTATCCATGGTCATTGCGAGCAAAGCGAAGCAAAAAACCCCGGCTAAGAGACCGGGGCACACCACATGCTCATGAAAGAACTGAGTTTATTTAATTCTTTTTTTGATTGTTATGTTACCGGCAGGAGTTACTTTCAAAAGAAGCGTTTTCCTTTTTGTTTCTGCCGTTAGCTGGTAATGTACCTCATTGTTATGCATTACTTCCATGATACCAAACAAAGCCGCGTCCGCGTAATTTTTATCAAGAACTTTGATAACAGAAATCGGCAGCTGACCATATAGAAGGTTTCTTGCCAGGGCCACCAGCACAGCATCGGAATTATACCAGGCAGTTACTGCCTGTTCGTTCAGCAAGAAATTTACCTGTGCCAGTTCCTGCTTTATTTCCCATTTTACATTTTTTGCGAATGAAAATTCCTTTTCAAAAGCTGCGATGATTTTCGGATCTATTGTTGAATGCGCAGTAGCAAATGTTGTGAGGCCAAGCGATACAATGGCAATCGTCACCAGGATCTTTTTCATGGATTAAGGTTTAGTGGTTTACGGTTTCTAACTCCTAAAGAATAGTAGTGCGTGTGACGTAAAACAAATATATATTCAGATGGATCTTAAATCAATTGAAATATGTTCAAAGGACTCCTGTAAAGATTAACGGGTGTGATTGTTAATGAGATTAACGATAGCATAGTTACCCGCAGAACAAGAAGCCCCGTTCCGCCGGGGGGCGGTACAGGGCTCTTAATTTACCACACACCATCCCGATAGCTACCGGGACCCACTTGTTTGTCATTTTTTATTCTTACTATATGTACTCCAGTCGCTACCATTGCTTGAACGGAGTATGAGTTTTGTATCGGCTGTTTCAAGTGTAATATAATAGTGCAGACCTTCGCTATTGCTTACTTCAAAAAGGTCACTGACCCAATATTTGTTGTAATCATTTTTTAAATCGCTGAAAAGATTCACCGGCAATTGAAGCGAACTGATATACCTTCCAAGGTTTACCATATGTCCTTCCATATCATAGTAAGCAAATACCCGCTGCCCATTCATCGAAAAGGAGGCTTTAAAGTAATTATTACCCGTTTCCCACTCCACATCTGTTGCACGGGAAAATTCTGATTTAAACGAAGCAAGTACTTTAGGAGAGACTTTCTCACTTGGGTACGCATGGCTCACCGCCACTGCCAACAAAAACCCAAATACAAACACGATCTTTTTCATGGCTTACAAGTTTAATTGCCTGCCAGTCGGCAGACGAGGTTTTAGATTTAAATGGTTTACTGGTTTGACGCTTCAAATATAGATTTGGTTACAGGGCCTGACAAGTCAATTGTGACTGATGGACGCCATTGTTAATACACGTGAACGAAGTTGAATTAACCTGAAATAGCATCAGCTTCTATTGCCGTCAAACGAACTTTTAACCCATTCGTCATCAGGTATGGCACCAGCTCGAAATGTGAAAATTTTTATAACAAATGAGTAAAGAAGGAATACAACCGTTTTGTGATTGTAACACCGGGGAGATCGAGTACGTCTATCAATTATCTTTAACCCATGAATTACCTGGCTCATGCATATTTATCTTTTGACAGCCCAGGCATTTTAACAGGTAATATGATCAGCGATTTCGTCAAAGGGAAGAAAAAGTATGAATACCCCGGCGATATACAACAGGGCATCGCTTTGCATCGGGAGATCGACCGGTTTACTGACGTTCATTCTGCCACGAAAGAGGCGAAACAAATCTTCAGACCAGTGTATGGTCTTTACTCAGGTTCAATTATGGATGTGCTCTATGACCATTTTCTTGCACTTGATGAAAACGAATTCACCGACGAGGGCCTGATGACATTCACGTCAAACACGTACACTACCCTCGACCAGTTTACAGCCTATTTCCCGGAAAAGTTCAGCATGATGTATCCATATATGAAGGCGCATAACTGGCTATACAATTACCGGTATTTGCAGGGAATTCAAAAAAGCCTCGGTGGTCTCGTTCGAAGAGCCAAATACCTCCAAGAAAGTGATACGGCCTACTTGCTGTTTACAGATCATTATGACCAACTGAAGGCATTATATAAGCTGTTTTTCCCCGAACTGAAAGCTATGGCTGAAAATTTTGTAAAACAATTAGCGAACGATTCAGCCTCATAATTCGTCATAGAACATGAAACTATTATTTTTGTCATTTTAAACCTTGTGTATGCGAAAAATTTCCGTTTTAGCCTGTTTATTTTTTGCCAGCTTGTTTTCTTTTTCTCAATCTGCCAGACTGCCGGAAGTTGACAAATCTCCTTTGGATATAAGCTATTATCCTAATAACTACCCTGTTTTAAAGATCCAGAATAAGGCTACCGAACCATTAGTGGCAAGGGTCCTTTACAGCCGCCCCCAAAAACAAGGACGAAAAATATTTGGTGAGCTGGTTGAATTTGGGAAGGTGTGGAGACTTGGCGCGAACGAAGCAACCGAGATCGAGTTTTATAAAGATGTTAAGATTGGTGGCAGGAAGGTTCCCAAGGGACGTTACACACTCTATGCTATCGCGAATGAAAATGCCTGGACGATCATAATCAATAAGGATACAGATACATGGGGAGCATTCAAATATGATCCAAAGAGGGACCTCTTGAGAACGGATGTGAATGTTCAAAAAACTGAAGAACCGGTTGAAAGCATGTCAATGTGGTTTGATAAAACGGCAGGTGGAATTGCATTGAATATTTCATGGGAACAGGTAAGAATTTCTTTACCGATCACTTTATAAACCAGCTATGAGAAAATTATTACTAATCCTGACACCGGTATTTTTTTTCGGCTGTAAAGAGAGCGGAGAAAAACCAGCGGCAAGTGACATACCTCCCACCAAAATTGACTCACAAAGAATAAAAGTGCTGCCTCAGGTCAATCATTATACGATTCCCGATCGTTCGCCGATGGACATGATCTATTTTCCTACGGATTATGCTTTGCTGAAAATGAGAGGTAAAACCACATCGCTGCCATTGATGAGAGTGATTTACAGCCGGCCGCAAAAACAGAACAGGAAAATTTTTGGCGATCTTGTTAAATACAATATCCCCTGGCGTCTTGGTGCCAACGAAGCTACTGAGATCGAGTTTTTTTCTACGGCAACCATACAGGATAAAAAAATAAATCCGGGCCGTTACATCGTATACTGCATACCCCAGGATACCAGCTGGACATTTGTCTTCAATTCAAACTTATACAGTTGGGGCCTGGAGCAGAACCGACAGAAAGATCTTATGCAGTTTGATGCTCCGGTCGAAAAGACCAACATGCCGATTGAGTACTTCACGATCGCCTTTGAAAAGGTTAATGAAAAAACCACTGACGTTTTATTTCTTTGGGATGATGTAAAAACCAAGCTTACTATTAGTTTTTAATTTTTATATATTCCTGCGGTTTTCGTCGATGGTGTCCCGATAGCTGTCGGGAGGTCAATGGTGGATAATATTGTTCGGGTAGGCCAAACGACAACTGACCATTCCCCATTCACACATTTATTCATTTATTTTACACCATGTGCGGAATAGCTGGCATTGTATCAAATGATCATTCTCTTGTTTCGGCTGAACGAATAAAACAAATGACCAACCTGCTGGTTCATCGGGGACCGGATGCGGAAGGACATTGGATACTCTCTCCTGTTGCGCTAGGCAGCCGCCGCCTGGCGATCATCGATCTCACGGTAGCCGGCAACCAGCCCATGCGTTATCTTGATCGTTATACGATTGTTCACAACGGGGAAATTTATAATTATATAGAGCTGAAAGATGAATTGCAGAAAAAAGGTTACCAATTCTTTTCGAAGACAGATACAGAAGTCATAGCTGCTGCATATGACACCTGGAGAGAAGAATGCCTGGACCGTTTTGACGGCATGTTTGCTTTTGCAATATGGGATCAAAAGGAAAAAGAATTGTTTGCCGCCAGAGACCGGTTTGGTGAGAAACCATTCTTTTATTTTATAAACAAGGATCAATTTGTTTTTGCATCGGAAATGAAAGCACTGTGGGCTGCCGGCATTGAAAGAGAAGTAAACCTGAAATTGCTTTTTAATTATCTCACTATTGGGTATGTAGATAACCCAAATATCCCTGAAGAAACTTTTTTTGAAAATATTTCGAAATTACCCGCCGGTGCTTATCTGAAACTTTCTCCTGCCAGCACCCGGGATGAACTTAAGCTCTCAATTTATAACTATTGGGATATTGACATTGAAAACGAAAATAAACGGATAACAGATAATGAAGCAATCGACCGGTTTGGCCAACTGTTCCAACGATCCGTAAAAAGAAGATTACGGAGTGATGTCCCGATTGGAGTAAGCTTGAGTGGCGGGCTTGACAGTTCATCAGTCATTGCAGTATTGCATTCCCTCACCGCCCACTTGCCGGGGTCCCATGGCACATTACCGCTCACCGCTTTTTCCGCAATTTTCCCAAAATTCGAAAAGGATGAGTCGGTTTTCGCCCGGATTGTTGCCGATAAATTTCATCTTGACCATTTCACCGTAACACCCGACACGGCTTCATTATATACCGGTCTTGAAGAATTATTTTATTACCAGGAAGAACCCTTCAGCTCTGCCAGCATTTATGCACAGTTTAAAGTGTATGAACTGGCCAGGCAAAAAGGAATTAAGGTTTTATTAGACGGCCAGGGAGCAGACGAAATATTAGCAGGCTATCATAAATACTACAAATGGTATTGGCAGGAGCTTTTCAGGAAGAGAAAGCTATCATCGAGTCATGAATTGGGCTCGGCGAAGGAATTGGGCATACCCGAAAAATTTACATGGAAGAACAGGATCGCCGCCTTGTTTCCGGAATTTGCCACCATTGTTTTAGAAAGACAGTATTTAATAAATGCCCTGAAGCACGAAGATCTTACAAAGGATTTTGTTCAATTACAAAGTAAAGAAGCCTATTACATAACGCCCGAAATATTCAGTCTGAACGGCGTTTTGTATTTCAATACTTTGCTGCATGGTCTTGAAGAATTGTTGCGTTATGCGGACAGAAACTCGATGGCACATAGCCGTGAGATACGTTTGCCTTTTTTGGATCACGAGCTGGTGGAATTTGTTTTTTCCTTGCCGTCAAATTTTAAAATCAGGAATGGCTGGACAAAATGGCTTCTGCGGGAAACCATGAAGGATAAATTACCTCTTGAAATTACATGGAGAAAAGATAAGACTGGTTTTGAACCTCCACAGCAGGAATGGTTAAGCAACGAGAATATCCAGGAGCTGGTCATCAATGCCAAACAACGATTGATCAGCGAAAGAATTTTAAAGCCTGAAGTAATAAATAAAAAGATCCAGGCAAAAGCCGCTTATGACGCAGACAATTTCGATTGGCGTTATCTTTCATCCTCTTTTTTATTTACATAAAATAGCCGTCCCCCCTTGAGGCAGGACAGCTATTAATACCCGGTTAACACGGCTAGGCCTTTCTAAATTTCTTTGACAGATCAAATGAACCCCAGTTATCAGCTATCACGATATACCAATTCTTTTCATCCTCCAGCGTTATGTGATAAGAAACCACATCTTCCAATGACAACTCTGTTACGCCAAAAACGGACTTATCGGCATATTTCTTTTTTAATTTTGAAAGTATATTGATGGGTAGATATTCTTCAGAATAATAACGCGTTGTTCTTAGCAGATTTCCTTGTGTATCATAGATGGCTCTTGTCACTATTTCCGATTGCTTGAAATGAGCCTCATAGCTATTTTGCATCTCGTGCCAGACAACATCAGTTGCTCTTATAAAAGTTTCTTTAAACGCTTTCAGTACTTTTTCATTTACTTCAGGGGGTTTGGCAGCGAGGGCTCCGATCGTAGCAAACAGGCATAAACAGATTATAAGCTTTTTCATGGTAAATACTTTTTTGGGTTATGAATTTCTGATTGACATAAAATTATGATCATGACATACCTGCAACAAGCAGATTGTCTTCCATCGGTAAGCATGGAATATTGTCCGATCATCATTAAAAAAATATTAATACGGCTGAAGCATTAAAATGGATCATTCAAAAATTCTTTTGTCCGATTGAGCCATGATTGAATTTATCCCAACACGTCCGTTAAGCCTTTGTTAAGTGAAACCTTGATGATGATGAATGGTAGATCATCATTTGCCCGATATTTCACATCTTTGCAAACATTCAGATCTTTTTATGAAGCAAGCAACTAAATATATTCATGCAGGCGCCGAACCAGATCCATCAACCGGCGCAATCATGACACCCATATTCCAAACCAGTACCTATGTGCAGGAAGCACCGGGGAAAAATAAAGGCTATGAATATGCCCGCAGTCAAAACCCGACAAGATCTGCCCTGGAAAGAGCATTTGCCGAAATTGAAAATGCCAAATATGGTCTGGCATTCAGCAGTGGGGTGGCCGCAACGGATGCTGTAATCAAGCTACTCGAACCCGGCAATGAGGTTGTGTGTGCCAATGATATGTACGGGGGTACATACCGGTTGTTTACAAAAGTGTTTGAAAAATTCGGCATTAAGTTCAGGTATGTGGATACAACAAATGTTTCAAACATATCAAATGCTGTCACATCAAATACAAAACTTGTCTGGCTGGAAACCCCCACCAACCCATTGATGAATATCACTGACATTGCGGCAGTGGCTGCTATTACAAAACCAAAAAACATCCTGCTGGCTGTGGATAATACTTTTGCGACGCCTTTTTTACAAAGACCGATCGACCTGGGTGCTGATCTAGTTATGCATTCCGTAACCAAATATCTGGGCGGGCATAGTGACGTCATCCAGGGATCGTTAATGATGAACAGTGCTGAGTTAAGAGAGAAATTATACTTTATTCAAAAAAGTTGCGGGGCCGTTCCCGGGCCAATGGATTGTTTTCTTGTGCTCAGAGGAATAAAAACATTGCATGTTAGGATGAAGGCCCATTGCGAGAATGGGGCAAAAATTGCTCACTGGTTGCGCAACAATTCAAAGATCGGACAAGTTTATTGGCCGGGTTTTGAAGATCATCCTGGTCACAGTATCGCAAAAAAACAAATGGCTGATTTTGGCGGCATGTTAAGTTTTGTTCTTAAAGACGATAGCCTGGAAGAAGCCATTAGAGTTCTTTCCTCTACAAAGCTATTTGCACTGGCTGAAAGCCTTGGAGGTGTAGAAAGTCTTATCAATCATCCTGCAAGCATGACCCATGCTTCTATTCCCAGGGAAGAAAGGATCAAAAACGGGTTGTCTGATGCTTTGATACGCCTTAGCGTCGGTATCGAAGATGCTGATGATCTAATTGATGATCTGAAACAAGCAATTGGGTAAATTATTTGGTATGAGGATTGCAATTGACAGGGTATAAATTTATATACCATGGGCTCTCTATTGTACATCGTCGCAGTAATTCTGATCATTGGCTGGATTTTAGGATTTTTTGTATTCAACGCCGGTTCTCTTATTCACGTATTATTAGTTATAGCTGTTATTGCTATTATATTGAGACTTATTCGCGGCGGCGACCCTGTTTAAACTTATGGCGTCGGCATCATGCAAAATTACTACCTGTCGTATTCTTAGGAATTGACCGGTTAATTTTGTATGATGGCCGGGCACCTAAAAGAATTTCTTGATCAAAAAGTAGAAGAATATAATCAACCGGCATTTATTAAGGATGACCCGGTATCAATTCCTCATCTTTTTACGAAAAGACAAGATATTGAAATAGCTGCGTTCTTTGCTGCCGTCTTTGCCTGGGGCAACAGGACAGCGATTATCAACAAGAGCAAGGAATTGATGCAGCGAATGGATAATTCGCCTTTAAGTTTCATAGTAGATCATTCTGCAAAAGATCTCGAGCGATTAAAAGGCTTTAAACACCGCACTTTTAATGATGATGACTTATTCTATTTTGTCGAATCACTGCACCATCATTACTCAAAATACGATTCATTGGAAAAAGCATTCTTTGCGGATAACGGGTACGATGCAGAAAAGGCCCTGATACATTTTAAGGATTATTTTTTTTCACTCGAGCATTTAAAAAGAACAGAAAAACATATTTCATCACCCTTACAAAAATCCACCTGTAAGCGATTAAACATGTTCTTACGGTGGATGGTCAGGGATGATGGGAAGGGAGTTGACTTGGGATTATGGCAACAAGTTCCAGCTTCAAAACTGATCTGCCCTATCGATCTGCATGTAGCCAGAGTCGCTAAAAAACTAGGGCTGTTAAAGAGAAGACAGGTTGATTGGCTTGCAGCAGTTGAATTGACAGATGCATTGCGTCAATTGGATAAAGACGATCCCGTTAAATATGACTTCGCCTTGTTTAACCTCGGAATCATTGAAAAATTCTAGGAATTGACATGGCCATACCCGTTTGCACAACTATACAAAGCCGGGCTCTACTTTTGGTGTATGAATACTGAACGCGCCATAAACGAAATTTCCAAAGAATTAGGTCTTGTCGTAAAGGGAAATGCT
>DASTIZ010000130.1:0-4182 GCA_035717045.1 Chitinophagaceae bacterium | reverse complement strand
AAACTCAAATCTCAAAAACAATGCGAGCATCGTAAAAGTGTGGACACCTAAAGGCGAAATAAGTGCCGGTCAGAAGTGTGGCATGTTCATGGGCGATTATTCCAAGACATCGATCAATACTTCTATCAACTCGGGCACGGTAATGGGTGTTTGCAGCAACGTGCTGGAAACGGCGCTCACACCGAAATATATTCCCAGTTTTTCATGGGGCAGCGATGGTTTAAAGAGATATGAATTAGTAAAAGCATTGGCCGACATTGATAACTGGAAGAAGCTCAAAGGAAGCTCAATAACTGACAACGAAAAAACCATTCTTACCTATATTTTTAAAAACTACTGAAACCAAATGGTGCGTACACAAATTGCCGTGGCTAACTGGAAGATGAATTTGACCTTTCAGCAAGGAGAAAAACTATTGGACCAGGTTCTCTCCGCAGAAGTTAAGATGAAGGATCACCAAAAGACCATATTTGCTGTACCATTCCCTTATTTGACGATGGCGAGAAGCGAGGTCGCGGAGGAAAAAAATTATCATGTTGCTGCACAAAACTGCTATCACAAAAAATCAGGCGCCTTTACCGGCGAAGTATCCGCTGAAATGATCCATTCATTGAGCATTGCTTATTGTATAGTCGGGCATAGTGAAAGAAGGGAATACTTTTTTGAAACCAATACTATGCTCGCTGAGAAGATCAACCTTTGTATAGAAAACTTTATTACGCCCATTTTTTGTTGCGGGGAGGCATTGCCTATTCGTGAATCCGGTACCCAAAATGAGTTTGTGGCGCAACAACTAAGAGAATCACTTTTTCATTTACCGGCGGAGAAAATTAAGCAGGTCGTAATTGCCTACGAACCGATTTGGGCTATCGGAACGGGGAAGACCGCCACGACTGAGCAGGCACAAGAAATGCATGAATATTTACGTTCTGTTATCACGGGCCAGTATAATGAAGCCATTGCCAACCAAGTTCCAATTCTCTATGGTGGTAGTGTTAAAGCAAACAATGCGGGCGAGCTATTCAGCTGCCCGGACGTGGATGGTGGGCTTGTCGGGGGTGCTTCTTTAGTTGGCAACGATTTTATTGAGATCATACGATCACTGAAATAATCACCTATATCTTCATTATATTATATCGTTATTAGCAGGAAAAAACAGATACTGCTCAGTATTCTGAATGTAAGGGTAATTGTAAACAACAAAGAAATATACCCCCTAACAAATGATGAACCGGTCGTAATCGAAATCCGGGATAATCATTCCAGGATCGTGGTCACCGATGGCTTTCATTTTACAAAACCGATCGACCTGGTTTACAAACAACCGAGTTATTATCATTTTAAAGTTGTTTGTTCCATCGATGATTTGCAATTGCTTGGTAATCTTTTTGTATTGATCGTGTTTTACCTGGTTGGGTTTTTTACTGGTGTTTTTATTGTAAAACTTTTAAGCTTTTTGCCGATCGTTTATCTCTTATTTGCTTATTACATCGATCGTCATTCCTTTATCCAGGTAAAACAAGACAGACTCGTACGGAAAGCCAATGGCCGGTGATAACGCAGGTACTTCTCGCCCGGGACATTAATTAGAAAACAGCTGATTGTAAAATTCTATCTTGTCATCATGGATAAAAAGGACATTATTTGTTTTATCCGTTTCATAATTCGTTATTGGCTTAAGGAACCCCGTGCTCAAAACTAAAAACCCCCGGAAACTAAGTTGACCCAGTTTGTTAAAGATATCGGCAGCCGTAACGCCAAATTGTGACAGCGTGCCGGGATTTATCTCAACAATCAGAAGCGGCCTAAAGTTCTTTAATATATCATGCATTCCAGTTACAGCGTCAAGCTCACTTCCTTCCACATCTAGTTTAATGAGGTCAACCCTGGATAGACCGGAAGACTCAAACCATTTATCAATTGTAATCACTTTTACTGTCTCGATTCTTCCTGAATAATTCTCCGGTTTTTGAAATGATGACATCCCCGTATTATCCTCGTCGGAAATATAAATATCCCTCTCTTCATTTCTTTCGCCCACTCCTGAGTGTACAGCTTTGACATTTCTTGCGGTATTTAGAGAAATATTTTCCTCAAGCTTTCCAAATATTGAGCTAACTGGTTCAAACGAGATGATCTTTGCAGTTGGTTCATGTTTTGCTGCAAGTAATGAAATATAGCCAATGTTGGCACCGAGGTCAAGAAATACATCGCCGGGTTTCAGGATTTTTTTGATAAGGTCGCCAAGTTCTTTTTCATAATGCCCATACCAAAACAATTGCCCCTGGATGTGGTCAGACGGCCTTACCCGCATGTAAAAATTATTTGCCAGTCTTTTGTTGTAGGTTTTGTTTTCAATACCCAGCCATTTGGCCATCCTGAGAAAATATTTTAATCCCCTCCTGGGAAATGCGAATCGTCGCGCGTACGCATTGAGCAATTTGTAAAACATCCGGGTAGTAAGCTATTTTGGTTAAAATTATATTTTATTTGTAAAAACTTAGATTGTGCATATACTTCTACGCGGATTTATTTTCAGGATCATTTTTACCGGTATAGGCTTTTTGATCAGCCTGCTGATAGCAAAGCTTGCCGGCGCGGATCAATTCGGTTCACTTTCATTAATGATCGTCAACGCTGCTTTTATATATATCATTACGGGGCTTGGGACGGATGCTGCAATCGTTTGGCATGGATTAGCCGGCAAAAATTATGGTCGCGATAAAATTTTTTCGTTTACAATAATTACTGCAGGTATTCAATTGTTATTCTTTTACATCATCGCCATTCTGGGTTTCCTGTTCCTTGGTCATACCTTGCTGGGAGGGAACTTTGGCCTTAAAATATTTTTGGCAGAGATTGTTTATTTTACAGGTCTTGTTATAGCGGAAAAATTTACGTCGCTATACTATTCGCAACACGAGGCAAAACGCTGTAACCGGATCCTGGCATTAGTTTCATTCATATTATTTATCGGCGTGATCGTAATATGGGTCATTCATTCCGGACATATTGTTGAGAACGCAATATGGATTTACAGTCTTTTTACATTCATTCCTTCAATTATTTTAATGGTGTCATTTTTTATTGCCTACAGACCTTCATTAAAGAGTATTTCAGAGGAAGATTACCGGTCATTCTCATCATTTTCGGTCATCGTAATGATCACTAATACTATCCAGTTTATTGCATTCCGTGCTGATTACTGGATTATCAGCATCTATTATGATCATGATGTCGTCGGTGTTTATGCACAGGCATCAAAATTTGCCCAAACATTATGGATCATCCCCGGTATCCTGGCTGGCTTAATTACCCCAGCTTTAAAAAATGAACAACAAAAATTGACGGAAGCGGATCTCTTCTCCGTGACACGTTTTACGTTTTATTCGCACCTGCTTTTGGCAATACTTCTTATTGCCGCAGCTCTCATAATTTATTCTGCCTTTCTTCCCTTAGAATACTTCGATGGCTTTTACTCGTTGCTTATCATGCTGCCGGGCTACTTGCTGTTTATTATAACTACTTTATTTGCCGCTTACTTTTCTGCAAACCGGTTATTGAAGATAAATCTATATGGTTCAATTCTTTGCTGTGTACTGATGGTATTACTCGATTTCATCCTTGTTCCGGGTATGAGTTATAAAGGTGCCGCCATCGCAAATCTGTTGGCCTATTCAATTACAACGATTTATTTTATTTACCAGGGGTTGCTATTTATGAAGCTCCCGGTCAGCAGCCTTTTTACGATCAGAAGAGGTGATTTTAATCTATTTTCAGGAAGCCTTTTAAAATCAAGTAGAGAGAATTGATGAAGCATATTCTTTATTTGCCGAGTTGGTTTCCCACGCGGAGAGATCCTTATCCGGGTGATTTTATAAAGAGACATGCTGAAGCCGCGGCTATCTATAATCGCATTACAATCTTTTTTACTTCCGTCGATGATAAGATCAGCGAACCAGAAATTGAAAAAGATAAAGTCAATGAAAACCTATCCATCTATGTTTTCTATTACCCGGCAAAAAAGGGAGTTTTTTCGCCCGTGATCAATGGAGTCAGGAGATTTGCTGCACTTAGAAAAATGTACCAAACTGTTTTTGAAAATTCAAGCCCGGATCTTGTTCATGTACACGTGGCGTATCCTGCAGGATTATTTGCGCTATACTTAAAAAAAAGAAAAGG
>DASTIZ010000129.1:0-3082 GCA_035717045.1 Chitinophagaceae bacterium | reverse complement strand
TGTGGCCGGGTTTCCAAAAATTGAAAAAGCATAATTGCCCGGGTCACGTTGTGTGTCATTGGCGGGACGGTTCTCTAATTCCTTTAATACAGTCTCGAGTTGAATAATAGAATTGGTTTTGTTGAAACCTGTATCACTCAGCGCGGTCCGCAAAAGTGCAAAAGCATCCTTAATTTGTTGACCGGTCATTTCATTCAGCGTCAACCCTTTTCTGCTTCTGGGGACATAATTCCAGTTGTAGCGTTCCTCTTCATCAAACTGAAACTGAATTCTAGTTTTTTGTTTTTCAGACAGCGTTTGCAAAAACACAGTAGCTGCTTTAGCCATATCACTACGACCTGTATTTTGCCTGGGTTTCGTATCCGTTTGCGAGTGGCAACTTAACCAGCCTTGTGAAAGGAAAGCGAAAAGAATAAATGCCTGTTTACAGAATAGACGATTCATAACTACATAAAGGTACCCGTTTCCCTTATACTCCAGCCCCGGCTTTGCCGGAGGATCTCAATACTTTTGGGTGCAACAGCAGCAGCACCATCCTATTATATAGAGATTTTACAGCCATTTTTTGAAGAATGCCATTATATCCTGTCTCATCTCTGCCGTTTCTAAATGCCCTACATCATATATTCTTAATTGCCACGCATCCGGAGCTCCACCTTTCCTATAAATTTCTTTCAGATCCTTATCAATTTTTTCTAAGCCTTTCTGTGGCGTTAAAGGATCAAGTTTTCCAGCCAAACCAAAATGAGGACGCGGAGAGATAAGACCATTAATCTGCGCTGTAGTAAAATGATTCAGCAGGTCAGGAACATAATAATAAATTCCATGAAGGTTTAGTCCTTTTTCTTCAATCAAAGATTGAAAGTCGGTGAGGCAACACAGATCAATACAAACTTTAATTCTTTCATCAAGGGCCGCTAACCACCAGGACATTGTACTGCCCATTGACATGCCAATGGTACCAATGCGTTTATTGTCTACATCTTCTCTTGATGTAAGGTAGTCGAGTGCCCGCAAATTATCATACACCATCATTCCCCACATCACCTGTCCTTTCCACAGCATGTCTTTAAACACTTCCATTTCTGATAGACCTTGTCGTTCACCAAAAGCCCAGGCATCAATACATAGCCCGGCATAGCCTGCACGGGCAAATTCTAAAGCATAAGGAGGTGATTGCATTTCTTTTCTGCCTTTTACAAATTCTTCTTTTCCGACGTTATACTGGCCGAAATGAGAATGGTTAAATAAGATCACCGGAATTTTTCCCTTGCTATTCTTTGGTTTCGTAAAGTATGCAGGTACCAATTCAAAACCATTGATGTCGAATAGCAGTTTTTATATGATCATTTCATCTGTCTCTTCAATTGATATTAATTTCACCGACATTGGCCTATGCCGGTCTGGTAATTTACCGAGCAATGCATATAACTCTTCTCGCCTCGTCTCTTTATTAGTTGGTGACATTCCTTTATCTGCTCTTAAATTCATAGAATTCTTATTGATTGAAGAAGCCCGATGACTCATACAGCTCCATAAGACAAAAACTATTATACCGGGAAACAACAATTCGTTCTTCATTTTAATTTATTTATGTTCGTTCTTCAATGGCAGCTGGATATTCATAATTGCCATGGCAATTGATTTATTATTTGCATCAGACTGGAAATTTATCTAATACAAAACTGGTTAGCAGTATTAAGGTAACAAAAAACTAATAACTTCAGGTGCAGACCTGCAGATGATAATTAAAAATCTTACGCCTTTGTAGTGTTGGGCGAAGTGTCACCTATAACCGTAGCTTTTACCGAAAATATTCAGTCGCTACTAAATCTTTTAAGGGGTGGCTGGCGTTTAGTCCGAATAGTCATCAGGATCCCCAATAACTGTGGCTCGGCATTATTGATGATTCCCGGCCATTTTCAATGATAAACTTCCGTGTTTTAATTCGGGGTTCTACGATCTTTGAGAATATCGGCATCAGTTGAAACAATAATGAATGCCCGGGTTATGTTTTCAATGTTGACAGATACCGAAATCTGTATTAACTCCGTACTCCTTTTGACAACACCTCATAGGTGTTTATGCGTCCACCCTTTGAAAACCTGGTCGTAAACCTTATTTGAAAACGAAATTTCAGGTTATGAAAAAAATCAACACATTGCTTCACAATGTGAATGTACAAGGCAACCTGGTCACAGTAACCATTTTTGCGGTGATCATTGTTGTCAGCATTCTTACGTGGGGTAAATGATTTATCCACCTCGATTCCTCTTGCTGCCCGGAATTGGTAATCAATTCTGAGTAAAATGCTTCCGGAAGGGAGCATTTTTTTTGATAAGCATTACAATTATGTCCACGCCAGGAAGATTTTGCTCCTCAAATATTAAAGATTATTTTTCGAATGTCAATTTCAGATACATGACGAGCGCAAATTTATTCCTAGTCTTATTTTTCTTGCTGATCAATTTGAGTTGCGGCGAAAAAGACACTGCGAAAGAAGAACCTCCAAAACCGCAAATTGCAGTCATCAAATTTCAAAGTGAAAGTATAGATGCTGGTATCGTAGACGGAAAAACAAATGTAAACGTCGACTTCAAATTTATTAATACAGGTACTATTCCTCTTGTGATAAATGAAGTGAGAGGCAATTGTCATTGTGTACAGGGAACAAAACCGGAAAAACCTGTCGCACCAGGCGATTCTTCGGTTATCACTGTTTCATTCGACCCGGTTGGCATATCCGGCACATACCAGCGGACAATGACAGTTCATTCGAATGCAACCCAACCTGAGGTCCGGCTTTATGTTACAGGCGATATACATCGGGATCCAAAAGAAAAAACTAAGAAATCATCTTGATTATTTGCCAGTTGGTGTAAACACATCTTTTGCCTTATACTGCTTTGATGCTAAAAATTGTTGAAGTCCTATCCTAAGAGGGCGTCACGCGCAATCAAAATAAAAAATAGAAGCAGCGGTATTCTCATCCTATGATTTGTTGTGTTCAGTAAAATTAGTCAATAAGCTATTTCCTACGGCCCGCCATGTTGCGCCCCCAAATACAAATCAATGAAACGAA
>DASTIZ010000128.1:0-10877 GCA_035717045.1 Chitinophagaceae bacterium | reverse complement strand
GTTTTGGTATCGTAAAAACAGAATCAAAAACAGGTAAAACAGAAATCACTTCCATTAAATAATACCAACAATCTATTGACGATGTGCACAGGACGATTATAGATAACCCAAACGCAGTGATTTAAGATATTCGTTGCTTCTGTATTTTTTCAAGGCAAGTGGTAAGACTTTCTTTCCAGTCCTTCAATTGTATGCCGAATGTTTGCTGGATCTTTGTTTTATCCAAAACTGAATAAGCAGGGCGTTTGGCGGGTGTTGGATACTCTGCAGTGGTAATTGGTTTTACGTCACAAGGACATTTAATGATGTGTTTTATCGCCTCCGCAAATTCATACCAGCTAACCATTCCTTCATTGCTGAAATTGTAAATCCCCGGGACCCATTTATCTTCTGCCAGTTTCAGGATTGCTTCGGCAAGATCAGCAGCATATGTGGGTGAACCGATTTGATCATTCACCACGCTGATCTCGTCCTTTTCATCCATTAACCGGACCATTGTCTTTACAAAATTCTTTCCATACGATGAATAAACCCACGAGGTACGAATGACGATGCAATCCGCATTGAACCCGATTGCCTGCTTCTCTCCTTCGAGCTTTGAAGCACCATAAACATTAATCGGATCGGTTGGAAAATTTTCCGTGTAAGGATAGGTCGCTTCACCATTGAATACGTAGTCGGTGGAAACATGAACAAGACGCGTGCCGTGCTCTTGACAAACCGCGGCCAATACACCGACGGCTTCACCGTTGACCTGGAAAGCAAGTTCTTTTTCTGATTCGGCTTTGTCAACAGCGGTGTAAGCTGCGCAATTAATACAATACGCAGGCCTGATTGAATTAAAAAAAACTCTCACCAATTCAAAATTGTGAATTGGCATATCTTCTTTTGAAAGAAAAACAAATTCGAATTGTGGATATGAAGGAGCTAAATCCTGCAGTTCTTTGCCCAATTGTCCTCCGCTTCCGGTTACCAATATTTTTGGTCGGCTGCTCATTTCGTGTATTCAAAATTATTCCTGCATGCTGTTAATACGGGCAGCTTCCTGTCTTTTTCCGAAACGATCTCTTTACCGGCCGGAATTTTCCAATCGATGTCTAATGTCCTGTCATTATAAAAGATTCCGGATTCGGATTCACGGTGATAGAAAGCATCACATTTATACAGTACTTCGGCGTGATCGCTCAGAACTGAAAACCCGTGGGCAAAGCCTTCGGGTATAAATAATTGCTTCTTATTTTCGGCAGATAGTTCAACAGAAAAACTTTTTCCGAAAGTTGGCGAGTTTTTCCGGATATCAACGGCTACATCCAATATTTTTCCGGTTAATACTCTTATCAGCTTTGTTTGCGCATGAGGATGCAATTGATAATGCAAACCTCTTATCACGCCATACTTCGACCATGATTGATTGTCCTGCACAAAGGTTACCCCGATACCTGCCTCTTTGTAGGTTTGTTGATTGAATGATTCAAAAAAATATCCACGATTGTCTTCGAATACTTTGGGTTCAAAAACCAGCAAGCCGGGAATATTGGTTTGGGTAAATGGCATTTTATAAGCTCCAGTATATTCTTTTTTTTATTTTGTCGCGATACAAGCCTTTCAGATCATAGATCACCGCATGAGGTTTCGTGATAGATTCCAAATAAGCTTCATCCATTTTTTTAAACGGCTCATGAGGCACGGCCAGGATTACGACATCATAGTCAGTGCCGTTTATCTCGGTTAAGCCAAATCCATATTCATGCATCAGCTCTTCAGATGATGCATAAGGGTCGTGCACATCAACATTCACGGAAAATGATTGCAGTTCCTTGACCACGTCAGCCACTTTGGAATTACGTATATCACTTACATTTTCCTTGAACGTTGCCCCAAGCACCAGCACCCTTGCTGCGTGGATATTGCTTACAGTTTTTGTAATATACCTTACTACTTTTCTCGCCACATAAAGCGACATGCCGTCATTAATGTAACGACCGGCAAGAATTACCTTTGAATCAAAGCCCAGTTCGCTTGATTTATACGTCAGGTAATAAGGATCGACACCGATGCAATGTCCGCCCACAAGACCGGGGTAAAATTTCAAAAAATTCCATTTGGTACCAGCAGCTTCCAGCACTTCAAACGTGTTGATACCCATCTTATCAAATATGATAGACAGCTCATTCATTAAAGCAATGTTCAGGTCACGTTGGGTATTCTCAATGATCTTTGCTGCTTCGGCTACTTTAATTGAGGATGCCCGATGAACACCGGCCGTCACAACCAGCTCATAGACTTTGGCAATCTGATCCAGTGACTGCTCATCACAACCAGATACGACTTTTATCACTTTGGCAAGCGTATGGGTTTTATCACCCGGGTTTATTCTTTCAGGGGAGTAGCCAAGCTTGAAATCCGCTATGGCTTTTAATCCCGATAATTTTTCGATGATCGGTAAACAATCTTCTTCCGTACATCCGGGATATACCGTTGACTCAAAAACTACATAATCACCTTTCTTCAGTACTTTACCAATAGTCTCCGCGGCTTTCTTTACCGGCGTGAGATCCGGAACATTATGCTGATCAACGGGTGTAGGCACGGCAACAATAAAAAACTTTGCTTCCTTTAGCTCTTCGAGTTTTGATGTAAAATGAATATCGCTTGCTTCAAAATCCTTCTTTGTAAGTTCATTACTGGGATCTATACACTTCTTCATCATTTGTACCCTGCTTTCATTGATATCAAAACCAATCACCGATATTTTCTTTGCAAATTCCAACGCAATGGGAAGCCCTACATAGCCCAATCCGATCACGGCCAACTTCGCTTTCTTATCGACTAGTTCCTGGTACATTTTGGTTTAAGATTTATTAGTTGTCTTAAATAATTGAAATCGCAAAACACAATCCCGATATCGGGACGAAATAAATTGGAAATGTGTGTTGGAATTTATACGTCTCATCGCTTACTGACAAATTCTTTCGGCTGCTTCACCAGCTCCTCAGGCGCAAGCGACCTGAAATATTCATACGTGATCTTCAAACCGTCTTTTCTTGAGACTTTTGGCTCCCATCCTAACAACTTTTTTGCCCTTGCAATATCCGGTTGTCTCTGTTTTGGATCGTCAACAGGCAATGGTTTGTAAATGATCTTTACCTTATTTCCAGTTAACTCTAATATTTCTTCTGCAAAATCCTTCAACGAGATCTCATCAGGGTTGCCAATATTTACCGGCATAAAGTAATCACTCATCAACAACCGGTAAACGCCTTCAACAAGATCATTTACAAAACAAAAACTCCTTGTTTGTGATCCATCGCCAAACACGGTAAGATCTTCTCCACGCAATGCCTGGCCAATAAACGCAGGCAATGCCCGTCCATCATTCAATCTCATTCTTGGACCATACGTATTGAAGATGCGAACGATCCGGGTATCAACTCCGTGGAAATTATGATAGGCCATGGTGATCGCTTCCATATATCGTTTGGCTTCATCATAAACACCACGTGGCCCCACAGGGTTAACATTTCCCCAATAATCTTCATTCTGGGGATGGACCAACGGATCACCATATACTTCACTCGTCGAGGCCACCAAAACCCTTGCGTTTTTTGCTTTTGCCAAACCTAAACAATTGTGCGTACCCAGTGCACCGACCTTCAACGTTTGGATCGGGATCTTCAAATAATCAATCGGGCTCGCGGGTGATGCAAAGTGAAGGATGTAATCAAGCTTACCGGAAATTTCAATATGTTTTGTCACATCATGTTCAATAAACTCAAACGCTGTATTGGAAAAATGATGCTCAACATTCTTTATATCGCCCGTAACAAGGTTATCCATAGCGATAACATGATAGCCCTCTTTGATAAACCGATCACATAGATGTGAACCTAAGAACCCGGCCGCACCGGTTATTAATACCCGTGGCTTCTTCATAGCTGCTTATTAAGGAACAATGGTTTTTCTGCCAATACTTTCATAATAAAATCCAAGACCTTTCATTTGTGAAAGATCAAACACATTCCGCCCATCAAAGATCACTTTGTTTTTCATCCGCTCTGCCATTTTTTCAAAATCAGGTGTTCTGAATTCGCTCCATTCTGTTGCTATGATCAATGCATCGCAATTATTCAAAGCATCATACTGGTTTTCTGTATAAGTGATCTTATCACCGAGCACTTCCATCACATTTCTCATGGCCTCAGGATCGAAGGCAGCCACCGTAGCTCCTGCCTTTAGCAATTCATCGATGATGTAAAGTGCCGGTGCTTCCCGAATATCATCCGTGTTTGGCTTAAAAGCCAGTCCCCACAACGCAATTTTCTTACCCGATAATTTATTATCAAAATATCTCCTGATGCGAGGAATCAGATAAATCTTTTGCTTCTCGTTCACATCCATGACGGCATGCAGTATCTTAAAATCATATTTAACTTGAGATGCCGATCGTACCAGGGCCTGCACATCTTTTGGGAAACAGGAACCGCCATAGCCAATCCCCGGGAATAGAAATCTTTTGCCAATCCTTTCATCACCACCGATACCCCGACGAACCATATCAACATCTGCGTCCATCAACTCACACAATCTTGCGATCTCGTTCATAAAGGAGATCTTTGTTGCCAGGAACGAATTCGCCGCATACTTGGTCAGTTCAGCCGATTTCTCATCCATATAAATAACCGGATTTCCCTGGCGGACAAACGGCGCAAAGAGATCACCCATGATTTTCCTTGCTTTTTCTGATTCCGTGCCGATCACAACCCGGTCGGGTTTCATAAAATCTTCCACGGCGACGCCTTCACGTAAGAATTCAGGATTGCTGACAACATCAAATTCACATTTACTATTTTTAGCGATCATTTCCCGAACCTTCTCTGCAGTGCCGACTGGTACCGTACTTTTATCGACAATTACTTTATAATCTTTTATCAGTTTTCCCAGTTCTTCAGCCACACCTAAAATATATTTCAGATCAGCAGCACCATCTGCACCGGGCGGTGTTGGCAGGGCTAGAAAAATTACCCTGGCGTCAGCAATGCCTTCGGAAAGATTGGTTGTGAACTTTAATCTTTCTTCACGCTGGTTTCTTAAAAATAATTTCTCCAACCCGGGTTCATAAATGGTGATCTGCCCGCCTGATAGTTTCTCAATTTTATTGGTATCAATGTCCACACATGTAACAATATTCCCTGTTTCGGCAAAACATGTTCCCGTTACCAAACCAACATATCCTGTTCCAACCACTGCTATTTTCATGAAATAGTTATTATCGTTTTACAAATTCCAAAACTTTTGATGCAATAAATTGAAGCTGCTCCTCATCCATCTCAGTATGTACCGGCAAAGAAATAACACGTTCAGTCAACCAGTCAGTAACCGGTAATGAAACTTTCGCTGTTTCGTAATGAGAAAACATCTGCTGACGGTGACCCGGTACCGGATAATAGACCATTGACGGGATCTTGTGTTCAGCAAGAAAAGCCACCAATCCATCACGGTCAACATCATTCAACACCAGGGTATATTGATGAAACACATGGGTGCAATATGATGCCCTGTAAGGAGTAACAATATTTGGATTATTTGCAAAAGCAATGTCATAAAAATCGGCTACGGCTTGTCTTGCTTCTATGTATTCATCAAGATGTTTCAGTTTTATATTCAATACGGCAGCCTGCAACGTGTCCAGCCGGCTATTGCAACCCACCATTTCATAGTAATATCTTCTGCGTTGACCATGATTGGCGATCATTTTCATTTTGTCGGCGAGAGCATCATCGTTTGTGAACATTGCGCCGCCGTCGCCATAGGCTCCCAGGTTCTTTGACGGGAAAAAAGATGTAGTACCAATATGGCCCAGTGTTCCTGTTTTGCGGGGTGGAGCCTTGCGATCCGCCGGAGGCGGAGAAGCAATCTTCTTTGAAAAGTAGTCTGCCCCGATCCCCTGTGCATTATCTTCAATTACGATCAGCTTGTATTTATCAGCAATCTCCATTATTTCATCAAGCGGTGCCGAATGACCATATAGATGGACGGGGACAATGGCCTTTGTTCTCGCGGTGATCGCTTTTTCCAAAGCGCTGGGGTCCATGCAAAAAGTCCTGGGATCAACATCAACAAAAACAGGAGTTAATCGTAAGAGAGCAATTACCTCTGTAGTCGCAATAAAAGTAAAAGATGGAGTGATGACTTCGTCTCCGGGTTTCAGATCAAGAGCCATCAGTGCGATCTGGAGTGCGTCAGTGCCATTGGCGCAAGGGATAACATGCTTAACACCAAGATAAGAGGAAAGGTTATTTGCAAATTCCTGGACGGGTTTACCATTTATAAAAGCAGTGCTGTCGATCACTTTTAACACAGCTTCATCAACTTCACTTTTTATTTTATGATACTGCCTTTTAAGATCAACCATCTGGATAGGATGCATTGCGATTGAAGGTTTTAGTCCCGATCGTTGTCGGGATCGGATTTTAGATTTTACATAAATAGCACAACAAGCTCACCGGGTAGTTCTACTTTTTGTGGCGCAAAAATAGTGAATTAAAGATAGTTTATGAGTTTGCATTTACATTTGTTGCCCGGCATCGCCGGCTAAATTTTTGCGCATTGACAGCATTCTTTTACAATACCCTTCTCCTTCTTTATAAATCAGGCATTCGTGTTGCCGCTTTATGGAATTCAAAAGCGAGGCAATGGGTCAAAGGCAGAAAGGACATATTTGAACAGATTGATGGTCATCTTACCAGCATCGACCAGCCCATTACCTGGGTCCATTGCTCGTCACTGGGTGAGTTTGAGCAGGGCCGGCCCGTGATTGAAAAACTCAGGTCGCTTGATCCGGACTGTAAAATACTTCTGACATTCTTTTCGCCTTCAGGCTATGAAGTAAGAAAAGACTTTGCAGGGGTTGACTGGGTTTTTTATCTACCGATAGATTCCCGGTCAAATGCAAAACGATTCATAGATATTATCCGTCCCCAACTGGCGATTTTTATTAAATATGATTATTGGTATCACTACTTGAATGAATGTAAAAAAAGAAATATTCCGCTTGTAATGGTGTCCGCACTTTTCCGGAGGGAACAACCTTTTTTTAGATGGTATGGAAGCTTACACCGAAAAATGCTAAACTGTTTTAGTCATTTTTTTGTGCAGGATAAAGAATCTGCTGACTTGTTGAATTCAGTAGGGTTAGCTAACGTGACCATAAGCGGTGATACGAGGTTTGATCGTGTAGCTGAAATTGCTAACAGCTTCAAACCCATTGATGATATTGAAAAGTTTTGCGGTCATGCACAGGTACTCGTAGCCGGCAGCACATGGCCGGCAGATGAAAAGATTATTAAAGAAGCCATAGCTGATTTTCCCAATCTCAAAATTATAATCGCCCCTCATGAAATTCATGAAAAACACCTGGTGCAACTAAAACAGTTCTTTCCAGATTCGGCTTTTTATTCACAATTCACTTGCTTCGCTCCGCTCGCAATGACGACTGACTTGCTTCCTGTTTCGCCGGCTCGTAGTCACAATGGCGAATCACGGGCAGCGTGCCTCATCATTGATAATATCGGCATGCTTTCGAGACTGTATCATTATGCAACGATCACTTATATCGGGGGTGGTTTTGATAAAGGAATTCATAATGCACTTGAAGCAGCGGTTTATGGCAAGCCAGTTTTATTTGGACCGAATTATAAAAAGTTCAACGAGGCGATCGGATTGATCGCTACCGGTGGCGGGATCAGTATCCGGTCAGCAAATGATCTTCGCGCTGAAATAAAAGATCTGTTGACAGACCCAAAAAAACTGGCTAATATTTCCAAAAGATCATCTGATTTTGTAAAACAAAACCAGGGGGCCACAGAAAAGATCATGAATAAAATTCAGGAAAAGCGGCGCTTCACCAACTGGTAGAAATGGGTGACGATCTCTCTGGTATCATCCCATCCCAGTTTGATCTTTAGTTCCCGGTTCATCCAGTATTCTGCTTCGGGATAAATATTGAAGCTATTAATAGTTTTTATGCTGCGTTCGTACATGGCTTCATCGCCACGGAATAATTCACTAATAAAAACAAACCGGTCATTGATTCCGATACCCTTCCGCAGGTCTTTTATCGGTGTCTCTTTTATTGCCTGCATCACTTCGGTCCTGTTCTCTTTTAACCTGTCATTAAGCGATTGTTGCTGCTCTATGGCTTCATTTATTTCTTTTCCAATTCTGTGTTGTGAAAACGTCGGGATCTCATTCATTGGATCAAACTGAAACCCGGGCTGGCTTTCAAATTTTGTGTTTGCTGTTGCGGCGGGCATCACAACAGGTTCTTCTTCCTTGATCTCGTTTTTCATTTCTTCTGCCACTACCGGGGCAGTTGCGACCGCCACACGCGTAGGCATAACGACAGCTACTTTCGAGGTTCCCAACGTCCTTGCCGATGCTTTTTGCAACTGGTCTAATTCAGCTTGTAATAATTGAAGTGTGCGCTGCATCTGGGCGACGTCGGCATTTTGCCTTACCTGCTCCTGGAGACGGTTAATCAGAGTCTGAATTCTTTCCATTTGTTTATGCTACATTTGACCGCGGATAAGGGATTTTTCTAAAATCAACGGTTACTCACAAATATTGTTCCGTCTTTAAAATTACAAACAGTTTACCAACAATTATATATTATACCCGATTTTAACGATGTTTATTGAACCCAGCATACGTGGTGAGCGCCGTGGATGGATCGAAGTGATTTGTGGCTCGATGTTCAGTGGCAAGACCGAAGAATTGATACGCAGACTAAAAAGAGCCAAAATAGCCAACCTGAAAGTAGAGATATTTAAGCCGGCATTTGATGTTCGCTACGACGAGATCAAGATCGTTTCTCATGATGAAAATGCCATTCACTCGACGCCGGTTGATAATTCACAAAAAATATTATTGCTTGCTCAGGATGTTGACGTCGTTGGGGTTGATGAAGCCCAGTTTTTTGATCCGGAGATCGCCAATGTCTGTGATGAACTTGCTTTTCGCGGCATTAGGGTGATAGTTGCCGGACTGGATATGGATTACCTTGGCAACCCGTTTGGTCAAATACCTGATCTGTTGGCAAAGGCTGATTATATCACCAAGCTTCATGCGATCTGTGTTCGGTGTGGCAATATTGCAAACTATAGTTATCGGAAGATTCCAAATGAGGACCAGGTGATGCTGGGTGCAAAAGATGTGTATGAGCCAAGATGCAGGAAGTGTTATAAAGAGGATATTGGATGACACGACTAGATGCTGGATACTGGATGCTGGATGCTGGATACTGGATATTCGGCAATTTGAGGTGCGGCTGATTCACGGCATCAAGCATCCAACATCCAGCATCCAGTATCAAGTATCAAGCATCCAATCCATAACTTAACTAATAATTCAGTGAAGTCAGCCAACCACATATTTACGCTTATCAAAAAAGATCTATTGCTTGAAGTGAGGCAGCAATACAGCTTCTACGGGATACTGCTTTATGTAGTTGCTACCATTTTTGTCTTGTACATGACGATACAGGAACCCGAAGCAAAGGTTTGGAATGGACTTTTTTGGGTGATACAATTATTTATTTGTATAAATGCCGTTGCCAAGAGTTTTTTGCAGGAGACCCGTGGGCGCATGTTATACTTCTATTCGATTGTCAATCCCAGGGATTTTGTGTTGGCAAAACTCGTTTTCAATTCTCTTTTGATGCTATTAATGAGTTTCTTGAGCATCATTCTCTTCACGCTTTTTTTAGGAAACCCGATTGAAAAAATGCCACAATTTATCGGGCTTGTCTTACTTGGCGGCTGGAGCCTCAACCTGGTTTTCACCTTCCTTTCAGCAATAGCCGCCAAAGCACAACAAAATGCAGCGATCATGGCGATATTAGGGTTTCCACTCATTATCCCGCAAATAATGCTATTAATGCAGCTTTCAAACAGTGTTTTTAGCGATAAAGCCGGGATCGCATTATCAACCTTGTTGCTGATCGTTGCGCTCGATATCCTTGTCATCATGCTTGCGGTAATCCTGTTTCCTTTCTTATGGAAGGACTGAGGTGACAAGACTGAAGTACGATGTATGATGTGCGATGTTCGATGTACGAGGTACGAGGTACGATTCAAAATCCGACTTCCGCCTGATGACTGCCGACTGCCGACTGTTGACTTCCGACTGTTGACTTCCGCCTGATGACTGCCGACTGCCGACTGTTGACTTCCGACTGTTGACTTCCGACTTCCGACTTCAGACTTCCTCTTTTCCCCTTATTTTTGCAAACGCTTTTAATTGATTGCTGCAAGTGACCGCGGCCTTCCTATGGCGAACCATAACATTTTATATGCGTAAATCCTGGTGGAAAATTCTGGGTGTTCTTCTTCTCATCTACACGTTTATTGCGGGTTTATTGATCGATGTACCACGAAATCCCCAGTTGCAGGAAACCATCCGTAACCTTTTCTTCCATGTATGTATGTGGTTCGGGATGATGATCCTTTTCATCATTTCTTTTATTCACGCGATCAAGTACCTGAGAACAGGCAATTATAACAATGATATTGCATCGAGACAATATGCGGGCGTTGGTATTTTGTTTGGGTTGCTTGGCTATCTTACGGGCGCTATTTGGATGAGCTACACCTGGGTTGATCCAAATAAGACGCTGATTAACTCTTTTGATACCATTGCCCGTGAACCAAAGCTTATCGGTGCAGCAATCGCTTTGCTGGTGTACGCAGCCTACCTGGTTTTACGCGATTCAATACAGGACATTGATAAAAGAGCAAGGATCAGCGCGGTTTATAACATCTTTGCTTTTGCGATGTTATTCCCTTCTATATGGATCATACCAAGATTATTGCCAAGCCTTC